>JAYVXJ010000294.1:0-6714 GCA_043785285.1 Chitinophagaceae bacterium | reverse complement strand
CCAATGCTGCCCAGGCCGCATCTCTGGCGTCAAATGAAATATTGCATAACAACTGGCGTCGGTCGCTTACGATTAATGAGGACCTGAAGAAAGTAAGTTTAGCCGATGTAAATCAGGCTTTCAATAAATACATCAGCCAGGTCACCTGGGTGTATCAGGGCGACAGTACCAAAGTAAATCCGCCACTATTCACCGTCACGCCCTCAAAAAATAAACGGCCGGATTCTAAATTAAAGAATAATAAAAAAAATTAAGCCCTAACGATGTAAGAGGTCCCGGAATGCAGCATCCAGGGTTGGATAAATAAACTGAAAACCTTGTTTTTTTATTTTATCACAACTTACATTACTGCTTTTCAGTACCTCTATACTTTTTTCTCCCAGGATTAAGCGGAGTAAAAAACCAGGAACCGGAAACGGAATATAGAAATTCCGTTTCATTCTATTCCCAAGCTCTATCATAAAGGTTTTGTTGGTTACCGGCTGCGGTGCTACGGCATTATAGATACCTGACCAATTCGGATTGATCATGGCTTCCAGGTATAACCTGCATAAATCATCCAGGTGAATCCAGCTGACAATCTGGCGTCCGTTGCCCAGAATAGCTGCAAGACCTGACCGGACTGGTTTTTTAAATTGAGGAAACGCTCCGCCATCATTACTCAGCGCAATGCCTGACCGGAGAATGACGAGTCGTTTGTCCAGCGCAGTTACCGGTTGAATATGTTGTTCCCACAAACGGCAGGTTTCACCCAGGAAGCCGGCATCCGGTGGATCTGTTTCCACGCTTTGAATAGCCGTACTTTCCGCATACCATCCAATCGCTGAAGCGCTTATTACTGACTCTACTTCATTGGGAATTTGCGTAAGTGCTTTCACAATCAGTTCGCTGCTTTTTATGCGGCTTTCCTGAATTTCTTTTTTTCTGTTGCCAGTCCATCGTTTATCCGCAACCCCTGCACCGGCAAGATGAATGATATACTGCGCTTTGCGGATAGCATCTTCATTGATCGACTGATCTTCAACATTCCATGCCGCATAGCTGATGGACGGAGACTGACTTCTATGGGAAGAAGGATCCCGGGAAAGAATGATCACGGAATGCCCCTGCAAAACCAACAGTTTTGAAAGTGCGGTTCCAACCAGTCCGGTTCCTCCGGTAATAATGACGGTAGACATGTACTGTATATTATATAGTCTGGGTATCGAAAAAAATCCCTCCGGAAAAACCGGAGGGAAATAAACAACTAAAAACAAACGATATTAAAAAACCGTGATTAATCTGGCTTCTTACCATCCAAAAAACTATTGATGGTACTTATTTCTCCATGATTATTCTGATCGGCTTTTACTTCATACTGACTGTAAAAAGTTTCTACATTGTTCACCGTATTGTACAATTCCAGATTTCGGCGGATGTAGGCCGGCACAATTTCGAACTCATTATTCGGATCTGCAGCATTCATATTGAACGACAAGTTGCGCAACTTATTGATCCTTTCTGCTGCACGGCGTTTAAGACCTTCTGCTTCGTCCTGCAAAGCAGGTTCTTCTGCAGGCTGTTCCGCCATGGATACCGGTTGAGTTGGATGGGCCCCAGGCACATCCGCCGCTGGAATTTCATCTTTAAATACCAATTGCATATCCGGTGAAACAGTTTCTGCCGGAGCTGGATTTTTCGCAATCGTAGATAAGATCTTCTGATCCTTCAAAGGAATATTTTCAGATAGGGACTCGTTTTCTGTAGTATGTTCTTCAGCGTAGATATTGGCAGGTCTGCTGAGATATCCCCCGGATACGGCAACTGCTGGCTCATTCACCGGCTGCTTAAAATCCGTTTGCTTTTCAGATAATTTTGGAACAGCCCCCTGCGAAAGTATCCATTCTATTGGCTCCTGCCGGATATTTTTTTCCACCGGATTCTCCACCGGCATCCGGTTACCTGACGCGCTGGGAAATACCACAACCGTACCCATTGATTTCGCTGGCTCCCGTTGGCTTGCTTCCACCAGTTTGGGTTCCAGTTCCGGAGCAAGCGCATTTATACTAAAGATGGTTTTGGTTTTTTCCGTAACTTCCACTATCGGTTTTTCCTTACCCATCACCACTTCCTGGGAAGGCATTTTCAAAGGAATCACAATTTTTTCTTCCTCTCTGGGTACTGCCGGTTTTTGTACACGTGGAAAGGGATCTTTGTATTCAAAACCGGTTGCGATAATGGTAATGCCGATCTTATCTATTAAATTATTGTCATACCCCAACCCCAGAATCACATCGGAATCAGGACCAGCCTGACTGATCAGGTGATGCTGAATGATTTCCACTTCATCCATAGTGAATTCATGCTCACCCTCTGCAGAATTAATATTGATCAGGATCCATTTTGCTCCACGGATATCATTATCGTTCAATAATGGGGAGTTCAAGGCTTCCTCAATGGCCTGCTGTGCACGGTTATTTCCTGAGGCAGCGGAACTACCCAGGATGGCCACTCCGCCATTGCGCATCACCGTGCATACATCGGCAAAATCCACATTAATCTGTCCTGTACTATTGATTACATCCGTAATACATTTTGCAGCCGTAGCCAGCACATTGTCGGCTTTTGAAAAAGCTTCTTTCATTTTCAGGTTTCCGAACTGGTGACGCAGTTTATCGTTGCTGATCACCAGCAATGTATCCACATAGTCTTTCAGCAACTGAATGCCTTCTTCGGCCTGTAGTTGCCTTTTCTTTCCTTCATACGAAAATGGTGTTGTTACAATCCCCACGGTGAGGATACCCAGATCCTTACAGATCTTGGAAAGGATTGGTGCCCCACCGGTTCCCGTTCCGCCACCCATACCTGCAGTAATGAAAGCCATTTTGGTATTTACTTCCAGGAGGCTTTTGATTTCTTCGAGACTTTCCTCCGTAGCCTGCCGGCCAATATCCGGATTTGCCCCGGCTCCCAAACCCTGAGTGAGCAGCGGCCCTAATTGTATTTTGTTCGGCACCCGGCTCTGGGCCAGTGCCTGCGCATCCGTATTACAGATAATGAAATTGCAACCTTCAATATTTTGGCCGTACATGTGGTTGACTGCATTGCTTCCTCCACCACCCACGCCAATGACTTTAATAATGGATGATCTTTCTTTGGGCAAATCAAACTGGATCATAATAGATTGATTAATGGTTAGTATACAAAATTTTTATAGTGCGTGATCTTCTTCTTCTTTAAACAAATCAATAATACCGTCTTTGAATTTCCCCCAGAAATCCTTTATTCCTTTGCGATTCTTCACCCGGACTTTCTGGATGTCTTCTTCCGCCATTTCCATCTCCCCCTTTTCAGTACTGCTTCTCAATATGTGTGGCACTTCCACTTTCACATGGGTATGCTCAAATTGCTTCCGGTTGTGTTCGTAATCGCTGTATCCTTTCAATATTAATCCGATACAGGTGGAATACGTGGGCTTGGCCAGTTCTTCGATTTGACCCGATGCCAGATGCTCCGTTGGAAATCCGATGCGTGCGTTGAGTCCGGTTACATATTCAGTAAGCTGAATCAGATGCTTCAATTGCGCGCCACCTCCGGTAAGCACTACACCGCCGTTAAGCATTTTATTATCCAGCCCTACCTGTTTGAGGTGGTAGGAAACGAAATCCATGATCTCACTCATCCTGGCCTGGATGATGTTGGCGAGATTCTTTACACTGATTTCTTTAGCGGGCATTCCCCGTAATCCAGGAATCGTGATGAAGGCATTTCCCTTGGCTTCGTTGGAGAGCGCCGATCCGAACTGAACTTTCATTTGTTCCGCCTGGGTTTTCAATACACCCAGCCCGGTTTTGATATCATTGGTAATATTCTCTCCGCCAAACGGAATCACCGCAGTATGCTTCAGGATGCCTTCATAAAAAACTGCCAGATCCGTGGTACCACCGCCAATATCCACGATGGCTACGCCCGCTTCCAGGTCTTCCTGACCCATCACTGCTGCCGCAGAAGCCAATGGCTGTAATACGAGATCCTTGGTTTGCAATCCGCTTTTTTCTACAGCACGACTAATATTTTTAATGGCGTTCTTATCCCCGGTGATGATGTGAAAATTCGCTCCTACTTTCACACCACCATATCCGATAGGACTGATGATGTTCTGAAAATTATCAACTGCATATTCCTGTGGAATTACATCAATGATCTGATCACCTGCCGGAATATACGTTTTGTACTGATCCGCTATCAGCTGATCAATCTCCCGTTGGGTGATCTCGTCTTCCGTATTCTGTCGAACGATATCTCCGCGGGTTTGGAGACTCTTAATATGATGTCCCGCAATGCCAACATACACTTCTGAAATACTCAGGTTGGGATTGGACGCATAGCAGTTGTCCAGCGCCATCCGGATGGCTTTAATGGTCTCATCAATATTCAAAACCTGTCCGTGCTTTACCCCATTGGAGTTAGCACGGCCAAAACCAAGAATTTCGAGTTTGCCGAATTCGTTTTTTCGGCCTGCTATGGCGGCAATCTTGGTTGTGCCTATGTCGAGTCCTACAATAATGGGTTGTTCCTGGTTCATGGTTTGGCTTAATTTATAGTTGTTTTTTATCGTTTACTTTTTCGTTCCGGCAAACTATCTTTTTCTTCCGGAAAATCATAACTCTGCAGGTTCTGTTCAGTGATCAGGTTTTTCTCCAGTGGTTTCGCTTCCCTGATCTTTCCGGTATCCGCTTCCATTTTACGGGCCATCCGGATCATCTCCATTACATTCCGGAATGCCTGCAGCGAATCTGTTCTGGAAACAAAACCTCCTTTCCGGGTCCCGATTACCTGCCCTGCAAATGCTACTTTGATTCTCGTGTATTTTTCAAATCCTGTTTTTGTCATTACCCTTTTATAAAACAGCAGCAGGCGATGGAATTTATCCACATAATCATTCCCGTCTCCAAACTCAATCACCTGGTTACCGATGAGCGGAATCATTTCAAACGTTTTCGCCGGCGTGATATTCACCTGCTCAATGGCATTCGACCAGAATGGATCCTGATTCAGAAAAAAACATAATGCCTTCATCTGATGATCCAATACGCTGTCTGCACGAAGACCCATCTTTTCTGATGGATAGCCTGTAAAAACGGGTAATCTCACCGGAATCGGTCCAACAAGCGGCAACTGCTTTCCACTGCTATCCATATAGCAACTGTTTCCGGAAACCATAAAGACGCGTGCCACCGGTTGCCTTTCGGTGATCCGCACTTTTAACACCTGGTTATTATCAAAGTACAACTGTGCATCTTTTATCCACACCTGCTTCCGTAATGCATCTTCAAACTTGCGCAGGTTGAAACTCATTATCCGCTTATTCTGTAAATCCTTCATCCCTTCTTTTTCCAGCAGACTAACCACTTCTTTTTTATCTATGAATATCCCTTTCCCATCGGCATTGATCTGAATATCCAGCCCTTTACAAAGGCTGCTGTTCTTTTTATTGATCGCAGCCACAAGCAGGGCAAGCACAGCAGCTCCGATTGCGCACCAGAGCACAACAGAAAGTATCTTTTTTACCGGTGTCTGAATATTCATTTATGCATTTACTATTTCAGCAATGGGATTCACCAGCCTATCTATATCGCCGGCTCCCGCAGTGATCAACAATAATTTTTCTTTCTCCGGTACCGCTTTCACCCAATCCAAAACTTCTTTTTTATCCAGGATATGCTTTTTCTCAATTTTCATTCTATCCAGTATCGTGGCGCTGCTGATCCCTTCGATGGGTAATTCCCTGGCCGGATAAATGGGTAAGAGGATTACTTCATCCGCCATATCCAGACTATCCGCAAATGCCGCAGCAAAATCACGTGTTCTCGAAAATAAATGTGGCTGAAAGATCAGTACACATCTTCTTTCCGGAAACAACTCCTTTGCACTGCTGATCAGTGCACTCAGCTCTTTTGGATGATGGGCATAATCATCAATATAAATTATCCCTTCACCCTGCGCGTGATATTCAAACCTTCTCTTTACCCCCCGAAAACGATCCACTGCCAGCATGACCTCTTCATCACTCAATCCCAGCTTTTTAGAAACCGCAATAGCTGCCAGCGCGTTTTCTATATTATGCCAACCACCGATATTCAATCTCACTTCCTTCAGCGACCATTCTTTTCCAGCCACATCAAACAAATAACTTCCGCCGGTTATCCGGATATTTTCCGCATATGTATCCGCGCGTTCTTCCGTTAAACTGTAGCTGTGCTGCAGTATATTTTTTCCCGGATGCGGAATCGATAATCCGTATTTGTTGATCAGGGTTCCCCCGGTTTTTATTTTCCCGCTGAACGCAATAAAGGCTTCTTCCACCGCTGCGCCAGTGCCGTAAATATCCAGATGATCCGCATCCATGGAGCTGATCACGGCTATATCCGGATGAAGTTTCAGAAAACTACGGTCATACTCATCGGCTTCCACCACGCAAACATTTCTTTCATTACTCCAGAAATTCGTGTTGTAGTTTGCAGAGATACCGCCAAGAAATGCATTGCAGCCAAAACCGCTGTCGCGCAGGATATGCGCAATCAGGGTGCTGATGGTTGTTTTCCCGTGTGTTCCTGCCACACAAACATTCAAAGAACTTGCGGTGATCAATCCCAATACGTCACTTCTTTTCAACACTTCATATCCATGATCCCGGTAATATTGTAAACCCAGATGATCTTTCGGTATCGCAGG
>JAYVXJ010000293.1:0-1988 GCA_043785285.1 Chitinophagaceae bacterium | reverse complement strand
TTACACCATCTTTATTCACGTCTTCAAATTTCAAATCTCCCGGAATAGGAGGGCTCCCTAACCCATAGGTAGCATATTTGATGAGCTCATCTGCTGTCTGAAAGACGCCGATGGCATGATACAGCAGGCTGGCACCTACCGGCTGACCGGTTAATGCCTGATATGCAGGTTTGCTGGATAGTTTTTCATCCTGGTAGATTATTTTATTTTTTGCATACGTGATATTACCCGAAACAAAGTAGTTCACTTTTCCTACACTGCCTTTATAACTGACCTGCGCTTCCAGGCCTTTGTTATCAACGATTCCTATGTTTTCATAAGGCAGGCTGATTCCTGTATATAAAGGCACGGAAGCATTGGGCGGAGCCAGGATATTATTCCTCCTCTGGTGGAATACCTCAAAAGTAAATTCCAGTTTGTTTTCAAACATACCGGCATCAACCGCAAGATTGGTAGCAGTTTGCGATTCCCAGGTTGCATTGGGATTGGCCACAACACCCGGAGAAAAAGTCGGGTAATTGGTGATCGCCCCGGAGGATGTATTATAAAATAACCTGCCGTTGGGATTGATGTAATAGAATTGAGCAAATTGAAAAGGGGGTATATTGTCATTACCCAGCTTACCCCATGAACCCCTTATTTTTAAATTGCTCACGAACGGAAGACTGTTCCTGAACCAATCGTACGAGGATATTTTCCACCCGGCTGAAAAACTGGGAAACAAACCCCAGCGTTTGCTTTGGGAAAAAACATCTGAACCATCATACCTTAACTGAGCTTCCAGCAGATAAGTATTATCAAATGAATAATTTACCCGTCCGAAAATATTTTGCCGCGCCGATTTAATTTCGTTTCCGTAATTGGTTTGATTCGTGGAACTTCCGTAGTCTAATTGAGGGATCGCCTGCGAAATAAATTGTTCTTTATGTGCGCCTACATATTTATAATCAAAGGTGCTTTGTTCATAACTGGCAAAAGCCCTTACTATACTTTTTCCAAATTGACGTTCGTAGTTCAGTTTAATATTTGCGGTAATGGTGGTTGAATTGCCTGAAAGAACATCCAAAGATCCCAGTCCCAGCGAGCCATTTTCAGTAAAGGGCGTATACGTATTCGCAACCTGGTCGAACGCATATACCTGGTATGATTTACTCCAGTTATTACTGTCCGTCTGCCCAAAATCTACGGACAAAAAACCATCTAAATAAAGACCTTTTACAAATGGAAGGTCCAGCCTGGCACGGGCGGTATTGAGGGAATAAAATTTAGTAAGCGTGGCGAGCCCGGCCACATCAGTTGAATTCACCAGGGGATTCAATTCACCTCCATTGCTTAACCCGCCCGTGGCATAACTACCATTCGGGTTTTTTGCCAGCGTGGTAGGTAATCCGCCTACCAGACTTGAGAAAGTATTGGAAATACCCAAGGGGGATCCTTCTTTATCCTGCCATCTTAATTGGGATCCGAAAGATAATTTCAACAGGCGGTTTACCTGGGCATCTATATTGGCTGTGAAATTATATTGCTTGTATTTCCAAACGCCATTTTTAAATTGCCCGTCCTGGTTCACCATACCTAATGAAGCATAGTATTTCACATTGTCGGTTCCGCCGGAAAGAGTAATACTGGCTCTGTTCTGCAGGGCAATCTTTTTTGTAGCCAGATTTAGCCAATTGGTATTGGGATGGCCGACCGGGTCCGAACCATTGGCAAATTTGGTGATATCATCGGAACTGTAAATAGGGCTACCCCCTCCAAATACGGTGATATCATTTACCATTTGGGAATAATCTGTCGAATTGAGATATTTTTCTGTCTTGGCCCAGGTATTAAAACCCTGATTATAGTTGAAGGTAAAGGTAGGCTTACCTGATTTACCTCTTTTCGTTGTGATTAATATAACACCATTCGCCGCCTGGGCACCATAGATAGCGGCCGAAGCGTCTTTAAGAACGGAAACCGTTTCAATATCATTCGGGTCAATATGG
>JAYVXJ010000292.1:0-1991 GCA_043785285.1 Chitinophagaceae bacterium | reverse complement strand
TATTTAAGATTACCGGATATTCCGGCAAAAAGAAATCATCTTCAGCGCGGTTTCTGCCGCTTCTTCTCCTTTATGTCCGTGCAGGCCACCGATTCTTTCTTTGGCCTGTTCCAGGTTATCAACAGTAAGAATTCCAAAAATCACCGGCACCGGAAGCAGGAGGTTCAGCCGGACAATTCCGTCTGTTACGGCCCGGCAAACATATTCAAAATGCGGTGTGTTCCCGCGGATAACACATCCCAGGGCTATAAAAGCTTCGGGCCTGTTTGTCTTGGCGTGTTTTGTTTCTTCCCAATATTTTTTTATTGCAAAAGGAATTTCGAAAGCACCAGGAACAAGAAGGTCGCCTGTCAGGTTTGCCTTTTCAGCAGTGAGAATTCTTTTGCTACCCGCATAAAGCTCGTCTACCACATGGGCATTCCATTCCGTTCTCACCAAAACCACGGAAGCTTTTTTGATTTTCGGAATGGATACTTTTGTTTTCCCGGAAGATGACATGTGCGCTTATTTAACAACACCCAGTCTGGCCAGGTAACGGTCTATATCAAACCCTCTTTGAGACGCAGGATATTTATCTTTTACAAGCTGATACATGTCAATGGCTTCCTTATCCTTGCCTATGCTTTCATAAAGGTAGCCTGCACGAAAAAGATATTCCGGAGAAATAATATCATCCTTGTCGAAAGTTGTACCTGCTTTTTTGTACGCGGCTATTGCTTCTTCCTTTTTATTTAATTCCGAATAGGCGTCCCCGAGCAGTCCGTACGCTTTTGCCTGTACCTGGAGAGCCGGTGTGCTGTAGTCTTTCAGATATTTAACCGCATTATTGTAATCGCCCAGCTTCAGGTAGCAGCTGCCTGCATAAAAAGCGGCCAGTTGAGCAGCCTCGGTGCCCGCATATCTGGATATGATTTTTGTAAATCCGGCATTCACATTATCGCCATTCAGCGCAAGTTTTACGGAATCCATACGAAAATAGTCTTCTGCCCGGAACATGGCTTCTTCAGCCTGCTTTTCTTTGGGCTCCTGCACAAAATGCCTATATCCAAAATAACCACCTGTGAGAATGAGGAGAATGGCTACAGCAATAAGGGTTTGTTTTCCGTATCGGTCCTGATAAAGCATCCAGTTTTCGGCTGCCGTTTTTTTGTGTTGAAGATGTTCGGGATGTTTGATTTCACTCATGTCTGGGAATTAATATAACCGGGATTTGTGGTTAACAATCAGTCTTTAATAAATGGATAATTTTTATCGATATAGATGTCTTTATAAACTTCATCATCATTGGGAATGGGAGATTCCTCAGCAAATTTTACAGCAGCGTCAACAGTATCAGCCACGCGTTTGTTGATGACTTCCAATTCTTCTTTTGTAGCCAGTTTCCTGGTAATTATGGTGTTGCTTACCTGAGCAATCGGATCGCGTTGTTTATATTCTTCTACTTCTTCTTTTGTTCTGTACTTCGCCGGATCAGAAATGGAATGGCCTTTATAACGGTAGGTCTTAATTTCCAACAGTGTTGGTCCCCCACCCTCCCGTGCTCTTTTAATAGCTCTGGAAACCCCTTCATGCACCGCTTCCGCACTCATGCCATCGATTGAATCGCCGGGCATTTCATATGCATCGGCCAACTTGTATATGTCCACTACATTGGATGTTCTTTCCACGGAAGTACCCATTGCATAGTTGTTGTTCTCACAAATGAATACTACGGGCAATTTCCAGAGCATGGCCATATTGAATACTTCATGTAACATACCCTGCCGGGCTGCTCCGTCTCCGAAAAAGGTGAGCACAGCATTATCGGTTCCCTTATATTTTTCGGCAAAGGCAAGTCCTGCCCCTGTTCCAATTTGTGCAGCTACAATTCCATGACCGCCAAAAAACCTTACATCCACCCCGAAAAGGTGCATGCTTCCACCCTTTCCCTTAGCGGCTCCGGTTGATTTTCCATAAAGCTCAGCCATACAGGCATTGGCACTGACTCCCTT
>JAYVXJ010000291.1:0-6737 GCA_043785285.1 Chitinophagaceae bacterium | reverse complement strand
TACGGGAATATAATTTTTTTTTGAAGCAGCTACCAGCCACCTTCCCCATCCACAACCGATATCCAGTAAAAGATTATCTGGTTCAGCAAGATCGACAGGAATTTCCGGAATTGGATATTCATTCAGTTCACCAATGGTATTGAGAAAATGAATACCATTTGTTGCAGCAACCTGCTGCTGAACGATCCAGGGAATCTTACCGGCATATCCCCGAGGTTCCGGTTGGGTGGACAGCTTTTCATAAATTCTATCTTTCATCGTGTGCACACTATTCCTTTTAAATTATCAATTAATGCCGTTCTTTTCCATCCAGTAATCGAGCACAACAAAAAGCCAGATCTCCTGCCAGCGAATATCCGGATCTCCGGATAAAAACCGATTCCAGACAATTTGCAAATGATTGCCATGAATGAAATCTCGTTGAGCAATATGATAAATATGCGTTTCGCAAAAAGTACGCAGTTCCCTTTTCATCCATTCGTTCCAGGGAAAAACAAATCCCTGCTTTTTCCGGTGAACAATTTCATCCGGCAGTAGGGGTTTCAAAGATTCCACTAACAGACTTTTCGGATAAACCGGGACCTTGAAATGATCGGGAATGGACATCACAAATTCCACGAGATTCTGATCAAAAAAAGGTTCTCGTATCTCCAGCGAATTGGCCATACTCATCTGGTCCGTATCCTTGAGAAGTGTCTGTTGCGTATATCCCAAGTATTCTGCAGCCGTAACCTGACTGAAGAACGGCAGTTTAACCAGCGCGGACCTTTTTGAAAATAATTGATGGGCCAGGGTTTGCTGATCCGTTCCATTCAACGAGGTCAGTTCAGCTAGTGCAGCTGGTGACAGTAATTGCCGGAGTACCGGGTAAGTATTTTCTATCGCAGGTGAGGGCAATGCCAGCAACTGTCGCATCCGGTCCTTTTTCGCGCCTTTGCCTAATAAACCAGAAAACCCATTTCTCAACAAAGCAGGCGTTTTCCAGAGCCAGCGTTTTTGCTGAAGCCGGATATAGTGTTCGAATATGGAATAACCAACAAACAATTCATCTCCACCCACGCCCGAAAGCGCGACCCTTATGCCTTCTTTGTGGATGGCTTTAGAAACTACGTAAGTATTAATTCCATCACCACTGGGAATATCCATTGCGTCCAACGCATTCGTTAGCTCTTCCAACATCACTTCCGGTTGCAGACGGATTTGCGAATGACGTGTGTTGAATTTTTTTGCAATGAGGTTGGCATATTTTGACTCGTCATATTCCGATTCATTGAAAGAAATATTAAATGTATTAGGCGAAGGATCGCCGGCTTCCACCATGAGTCCGACCACCGCACTTGAATCAATGCCTCCGGATAAAAAAGCCCCTACCGGTACATCGCTGACCAGTCTCCGTTTCACCGACTGCAGCATCAGCTCTTTAACTTTTTGCTGAACCTCTTTTTTGCCCGTGAAATCGAAATCATAATTTTTTGCAGTTGGATCCCAATATTTCTCGGTTTGGACTTCGTTATCTTTAATCCGCATCCAAGTGCCAGCTTCCATTTGTTGAATTCCTTCTATTGGGGAAAAAGGAAAGCCGATGGACTGATAGCGAAAATATTCCGATAGCGCAGTATGATCTATTTTCCTTTTTACTTTTCCAATAGTTAAAATTGCGCGAATCTCGGAAGCAAAAATAAATTGCTCTTCATCCCGGTAATAATAAAGCGGTTTTACGCCCAACCGGTCGCGCGCAATGAACAGTTCTCTTTCCTGCTTGTCCCAAATGGCAATCGTATACATTCCCCGGAGATGGGCAAGACAATCCGCGCCCCATTGGATATATCCTGCCAGAATGACTTCCGTATCTCCGTGGGTACGAAAAGGATAATCCTCTAATAGCAATTTAACCTCCGCAAAATTATAGATCTCGCCATTGAAAACAATCACATATCGGCCGGAAGCATCTTCAAAAGGCTGGTTGGCCGCATCGGACAGGTCAATTATAGAGAGTCGGCGGTGACCGAAAGCCAATTCCCGGTCCATAAAGAAACCTTCTGAATCCGGCCCACGGTGAAACATCGAATCTGTCATCCGTCGGATCTGATCCGGCTGAACGGGTTCCTCTTTATTTAATATGCCTGCAATGCCACACATGAGTTAAGTAGCATGAGCACCAGTAAAAACTGGTTTTTTGCGAAGACTGAATTTATTATATGGAATCACCAAATGGCTTTTGAAGATTAAATATATAACCGCCAGAAACATCGAAGATTTTATGACCCAGTTACTGATAATGTAAAAATCATCTCCCGCGCGGATCAGGTAAAAGAAAATAAATATTCCCCAGAGGTAAACAGATGGATTTTTTTCGGATATCCTGCGAAAAAGATAAATGCAAAAATTATAAAACAGACCAACAAAGAAACAAAAAATAATTCCTCCTTCGATTCCGAAATTCCCATAACCATCACCCAAAATCCCAACAGAAATGGTATATCCTTTAAGGTCATATCCGGCAAATTGTTTAAATTTTGCTGACGATTGAACTGCTACTTTATCAATCAAAATAAAACGGGGCAAAATTAAACCCAGCATCTCATCTTCAATGACCTCTCCATTCAGGAAAGGCTTTTTAACCGGGATGTAGTTCATGATCAATTGCATAACCCATCCTTGATTTAGCCTGAGATTAACAGTTGCTGCGGTAATTAAAAAATCGCGTTTATCCATATTGCCGATCTTATCAAACAGCAGACCGGTGAAGATTTGAAATTTTCCTCCCTGAGCATTATTTGCCCATATCTCACTCCTATATTGGGGTTTAATACTTTGTACAAAAAAAAGGACGACCAGGCCTATAGTTCCCAATCCTATAATTTTTAGTTTGTTGGGTTTATTTACCAAGGTATAATAAGAATATAAAAAGATGGCTAAAATGATCAGTTGTATCAAAATAGCAGAGGCTATTGTATATAATGTAAACTCTACGATAATGCCAATAATGATCCATCTTTTGTATTTATGATCCGATAACCAGATAAATAATAATCCGATAAATCGCATCAGGCCCATCAGGAGTATCATAAAGTTTAGCGCTGAAGGAAATGAAATCAGGGCATTTAAATAATTTGCTGTAAATCCGATACCTATCAAGGCAATCCCTATTTTAGCATTCTCCTTAGGCGTTTTTTTCAGCGTAGTAATAAAATCAATATCCCTTCTTCTTTGCCCAAGCGGAATGCTGAATCCTGCCCAAAGCGCCAGGAAAGCATACAGGACAAAAGAAAAATATTGCTCCTGGGGTATTCGCATCTTGAAGTAAAAATTATAAAGGCCCAGGTATTCATAGTCCAAAGCCGGAGAAAGCAGGTATTGAACAGCAGTGATAAACAACATCAGGTTGGCAAAAGGGACCTTAGAACCCAGATCCTGAATCAGTTTTGCACCCAGGTAGAAAGTTATGATATAGCTGATCTTAATATAATCAGATCCTTCATTAAATGTATAAAGCAACAAGGTCACCAGTCCGGTTAATATAAAAATCATGTATGATTGAAGTCCCTTATTCACAGTTATCATTTAATTATTCCGGATATCAGTAAAAAACTGTTCATGCTTTTGTTTAAAATGACCGTACGAAAAGTAAGTATTCGCGACAGCTAGCGCTTCTTTGGAATGCATCTGCAGCAGACCGGGATTCTCAATATAATGATTGATGGTCCGCCTATGTTCTTCAAGGTTAAACGGATCCATGGCAAAACCATTACCTCTTAAAATTGCTTCCCGCGAACCGTCCTGATTGCCCACCAGTATAGGCTTTCCGCATGCCATGGCTTCCAGTGGGGTTAAAGGAATGCCTTCTCCCTTTCCCTCCCCGGCTTCCGTGATCAATGAAAAAATACTGCAGGCATTATAAACTGCTGCCATATCTTCTTCTTCCACAGATCCAGTAAACACAACCTTATTTTCTATCCCTTTGTTTTTGACCATTTCTTTCAGGTGATCAATATAGTTTCCTCTGCCAGCAATGATTAATCTTACCTGGTCAGATTCCTGAGCAAGGGAAGCAATTACGGTTATCAAACGGTCATACCCTTTGTATAACGCATCAGGCAGAGATAGCCGACCCAGGCTTAGGATATTAAAATATTGTTGAGGATCAGGGATCTGGTATTTCTGAATAACCGGTACTGAAATGGGCTGTGGTTTGAACTTATTGAGGTCAATACAATCCCAGATCACCCGTATACTTTCCTTTTTTCTGAGCCTGTTATTCACCAGCCAGTCAGCGGTATTGTGGCAATCAGCAATGATAAATTTTACTTTTTTTAATCCCCAGGACGCATCCCAACTCAAAGGACTCCAGATTTCGAGTCCGTACGCATTTAATATAGTAGCAGCTCTGCACAATCCGGATGCAAAGTAAGCCAGACCACTGAGATTGACATGAGCACATAATATAAGATCCGGTTTCCATTTAAGGGCTGTTTTTATTACCCGGATCACCAGCCCCAGTTTACTTTTCCCGTTTGCAGTAGTTCCATGCCATTCCACAGAAAACGGATCTTCAAAATCATTATCTGATGGACCCAAAAGAGAAAATACCTTCATCTGATCTGTTCCAAATAATTCCCGGCAGGCAGTAATCTGATACCGGTTGTACCGGCTGATTCCACCCTTGTCGAAACAACCTGGTGTAATGTAAAGAATTTTCATTCTGAGAAACGATCTCTGAGTTTTATAGCCGGATTTCCACCGGCAATACCGTTTTTCCCTATAGGTTCAAACACTACGGAGTGCGGTAGTATAAATGTATCATCTCCGATTTCTGTACTGATCACAGAAACCCCAAGACCAATCCAGACATTCCGGCCTATCAATACCGGGCCCAAAATATAGGCGGATTTAACTGAAGGCGATTCAACAGTTCCGGTATGACAATTCCGGTAATCATTGGAGAAAGAATAAATCCGGCAACCTGCTGAGCTGGTAAAATAGTCCTCTGCCGAAACGCCACCATGACCCTGTATGATAGCGCCAATCCCGATATGAGTATATGAACCTAATTGAATGCGACCTTCCATTGTATTTGTGCCGGAAACTGTTTTGTTAAAAATGGCACCGGAAGCAGGTTCAATTTTCCCGGCAATAAATACACAATTTTTATCGATCCATACGTGATTTCCCAGATACACGTCTTGTGGGCCCTGAAAACTAACTCCTGTATCAATCACGAGTTTAGCTCCTGTAGCGCCCAGTCTTCTTTTATAATAGCTTCTTCTCAAACGTATACCTATGGGACCGCTGATGTTCCGGATGATATCCTCAATAAAATGACAAAGAAGCCGTCCGATCATAAATTTTTGATTACCGATAGAAGCGTTTCACAAACAAAATGGATATCCTCATCTGTAAGGTCAACATATGTTGGCAGGTTAATGCCTTCTTTAAATATTTCGTAAGTAACCGGCGTGTTTGATGTATACGGCAGATAAGGCAAAGAAGACATCGGATAAAAAAACGGTCTGGAATCCACACCTTGCTCTTTTAGAAGAACGATCAATTCATCCCGCTTCGCCTCTGATAAGCCTTTGATCCTTGCAGCCATTAGCCAGTAAGCATTTGTTGCCCATCGGCTGGTCTTATTCAATATGATTGAAGAGTCTTTTAATTCTCTTGAATATGTATTAAAAATCCGCTGCTTTGCCTGCATGATTTCATCAATCCTTTCTAACTGCGCGCATCCTATAGCCGCCTGGATATTGGTCATTCGGAAATTATATCCCCTTTCCGGATGCCAATATCTTTTTGTGGTGCTCATGGCATGATCCCGCAAAAATTTACAGCGATGATAGAGGTTCTCATCATTGGTGGTTATCATGCCACCTTCTCCGGTGGTTATATTTTTATTACCATAAAAACTAAATGTTGCGCAGATGCCCCAGCTCCCTACCTTTTTTCCATTGATTGTAGCCCCATGCGCTTCAGCTGCATCCTCAATGACCAGGATCTTATTTTTTTCAGCAATCTCATTAATACGAACCATGTCGGAAGGATGCCCGTATAAATGAACCGGAATAATCGCTTTAGTACGTGGGGTAATAGCTTCTTCAATCCGGTTTGGATCCATGCATAAATTGAAAGGATCAATATCAACAAATACGGGTTTGGCACCGATGTATAAAACGGCATTGGCTGTTGCTACAAAGGAAAGATCAGGAACGATAACTTCGTCGCCCGCCTTAACTCCGGCTGCTTCCAGGGCCAGTTGAATGGCAACAGTACCATTCATTAAAGCAATTCCGTATTTCGCATCGCTGAATGCAGCGAATCCTTTTTCAAATTCATCAATGTATTTTCCAAGGGAAGAGACCCAGGTGGATCGGATTGCTTCCGTTCCATAAGCAATTTCTTTTTCGGTAATGGACGGTTTGGATATGGGAATGAATCTGTTCATACAATTTTTGAAGTTCTGCTAATTAAAGAGTTCTAAGAAATAACCATAAACCATTTTACTTCTTTCCTGGTAAGCATAGCCACCGCTTAAAGAGCGCTCTCTGGCCGCATGCCGGATCGCGAGTGCGCTAGTTTCCGACAGAGACATAATACTCTTTGCTTTTTCGACCAATTCTTCATCAGATTTAAAAAAATAAGCTTCCAAATCCGGCTTAAAAAAACTTACGTGTTCATCCGAATAAGGAGCAAGCATAATTCCGCCAATACCTGGAATTTCGAAGGACCGCATATTGTGG
>JAYVXJ010000290.1:0-1995 GCA_043785285.1 Chitinophagaceae bacterium | reverse complement strand
CATACAACCCGGAGATGTTTATTTTCCACTAAGTACTGAAAATCCTTTTATCATTTTAGGTAAACCAGGTGCTGCAGGAAGAAAGGTCCCGAAGAGTTTTAGTACAGATGATCCGGAGAAATAATGGAATTTACCTGCATCGAAAGATCCCTGCTGCCAAGGGTTGCGGAATAAAACCGAACTAATGGAACGAAATAAAAGCGCATGAAGAAACTCATTTTCGTTTTTGTACTGGTAACTGTATTATGTTCTCCTGATGTAAAGGCCCAATTCAGCCTAAGCAGCAATCACCGGTATCTGATGAAAGACGGTAAGCCTTTTTATTGGCTGGGCGATACCGGATGGGAACTTTTTCACCGATTGAACAGGAAAGAGGCGGAACAATATATTAAAAGGAGAAGCGAACAGGGGTTTACCATCATCCAGGCAGTTGTGCTGGCGGAAATGGACGGACTGCATACCCCCAATGCAAACGGAGATCTTCCGTTGAAAGATGACGATCCGCTGAAACCCAATGAAAAATATTTTCGTCATATAGATACGATTATAGATCTGGCGGACAGGTATCACCTGAATATTGCCCTGCTTCCCACCTGGGGGGATAAGGTTTTTAAAGATCGCTGGGGCAAAGGACCGGAGATCTTTACGAAAGAAAATGCAGGCCCGTATGCTTACTGGCTTGCCGGCCGGTATAAAAATAAAACCAATATTGTCTGGATACTGGGTGGTGACCGGAATCCCCGCAATCAACAGGATGTTGACATCTGGAGAGCGATGGGAAAGGCAATTAAAAAAGCAACAGATCAGCGGGCTATCATCAGCTATCATCCGCAACCCAATGAAACGGGTTCAGCGGAATGGTTTCAGCAGGATGACTGGCTGGATTTTAATATGTTTCAAAACGGACATTGCCGGGATATGGCCGTGTATGATAAGATACAGCATGATTATCATCTGTCACCTGCGAGGCCGGTATTGGATGGGGAATCTCTGTATGAAGACCATCCTGTTTGTTTTAATGTAAAGGACCTCGGTACTTCGAGTGGTTATGATGTGCGCAGGTATGCTTACCTGGATGTATTTGCGGGGGCTTTCGGAAATACGTATGGATGTCATGATATCTGGCAGTTTTATTCTTCCAGATTCGAACCCGTCAATGGTCCGCATTTCTTCTGGCAGCAGGCATTGGAACTTCCCGGGGCCAACCAGATGGGTTATTTGAGAAAGCTGATGGAATCGGAGAATATGCTGGACCGGGTTCCGGATCAATCCATCATTGAAGAAAACGATCTGCCATCATCAGAACGGATTCAGGCGACCCGGGGAAAGGACTATGCCTTTATATATACGTCGGCGGGCAAATCCTTTACGGTTTTACCAGAAAAATTAAATATACCGCGGATGGCCGCGTATTGGTTTGATCCCGGCAAAGGAACAACCACGGCAATAAATAATACGTTGAATGCCGGTAAGCAGCGGTTTGATCCACCCACCTCAGGATATGGCCAGGATTGGGTTTTGGTACTTAAAGAGGTAAACTAAAATAGGATCCTGAAACCTGTATCCGGATCTTCTTTTTCCCCGTAAAAAGGAATAAAAAAATAATTTACGGGCTAAAGTAGAAAATTAAATAATAAGTAAGTTTTCCAAATCAACATGTATAAAATACACGTTAATAACTCATAATGATTAGTTAAAATAATATTAGGCTATATTTGCAGAATAGTTAAATTCGCTTAGAATTTCGAATCGTTAAACCAAAAGAACGACATTGCTTATGCCTACACAATTTAAACTCTTTGCGGGTCTAACCGCATCTTGTCTTCTCTTCATTAGCCTCAATCTTAATGCACAGACATCCGTTACAGGCCGTGTGTTAAGCGGCATTGATCAGCAACCCATTCCAGCCGCCACTGTACAGGTAAAGGGTTCCAAAGTGGCAACCCAAACCGGTCCAGACGGAACCTTCTCCCTTTCTTCCTCCAAAGTCATAGG
>JAYVXJ010000289.1:0-2001 GCA_043785285.1 Chitinophagaceae bacterium | reverse complement strand
CTCCCTGGTTTTGAAAGCCTTGTCCTGACTGCATTGGAGCGCTAAGGGAAGACCCCTAGTGGGATGCCAAAACCAGGGAAATAGGTGGAACTGCAGGTGAGAAATCCAACGGGAAGTTGAATTTAAACGATATTGAGTCTACGGAAAACATCGGCCTTATTAGCCTTGCTCACCGGGATTTCATTTCCTTTAATGAAGAGCAGGTTTTCCCGCATGTCGTCTATTTTATGGAGATTGACGATATAAGAGCGGTGTACCTTCAGGAAATGCTGTTTGCTTACTTTCTCTTCGAGGTTCTTGATGGTATTATGGGTAATGTATTTCTTATTGTCGTTCGTAACAAACTTCACATAGTCGCCCATACTTTCAATATACAGGATGGCATCATTATTTAGCCTGATCAGTTTACCATCTGTTTTAATGTAAATATGGTCAGTAGCACTGTTGGTGGAGATAGTTTCTTTTGAAGGCTGTATTTTCTGAAGGGCCTCCAGAAAACGCTGATAGGTAAATGGCTTCATGAGATAATCCGAAACATTATACTGGAAGGCATTGTACGCGTATTCGGTTTTGGAAGTGGTCAGAATTACCTTGGGTGAAAAAGCAATCTGGTCCAGCAATTCAAATCCATTAGCTCCTGGCATTTCAACGTCCAGGAAAATAAGATCCACAGTATGGTTATTGAGAAAGGAAAGGGCATCCGGAACGTTGCTGAAATGTCCTTTCACTGCTACCATGCCGCTTTTTTCGCAACAGTTGGTTAAATAGTTTGCCGCAACCTGCAAATCCTCTACAATAATACAGCTAAGCATCATGAGCAATTAGTATTAAAAATTTCCAATTTTTTCTTTTCTTCTTCAATTACTTGTTTGCTTTGGAAGATCCTGTTTTTCAGCACTTCGAAATCACGGGCCAGCATATCGGGGGAAGTAACCGTTCCGCAGGTATTTTCAAATTGCTGGCATTCCTGCTGAACAGCGGTCAGGCCTACAAAACCAAAAACAGGCTTTATTTTATGTACTGCAGCTTTCAGGGCTGTTATATTTCCGGAAGAATAACTGTATTCAATATTATCTGTCAGCGACTCATAATCGTTTAAAACGGTCGCGAAAATCTCCTGCAGGTAAACATAATCATCCCCATACAGGCTTTGGAGGTAGTTGGTATCAATTTCCGCATTGAAAATGAAGGAATTAATAGCTGAAAGGTTATTCATGACAGTTGGATTCATTTATATTAACGTGTTAAATAATAATTATTATGCTGCAGGCGTTTTAATATTCAAATTATTAATCTGTACCCTTCCCTCAAATCCAGGATCTCGCCAGTATTATGGTCTGTCTATCAGGATATTGTATATTCCGGGTTAGATGAGATGACGACTACTTCCCAGCGGAAGAAGATAATCCGGTTCAATCAGTTCATTTTTCTTACCCTTTGTGGCAACTTGTTGTCTGTTGCCAGTTATTTTACTTTAAGTCTCTATATCAGCGCCCTGATCAACCTGTCCGCAGGGTATATCTTCATTCTGGCTTTTCATCTCAATGCCAAAAAAAGGTTTGAAATGGCGCGTTTCATTGCCGTGGTGAACCTGAACCTTTATCTGATTGTGATGAACTATATGGAAGGATTGCGTGCCGGCGAATACCTGCTGTACTTTCCTTATTTCCTGGTGATGACACTGGTTATTGATGTCAAAAAGAATTTTACCGAGCTGAAGTTCGTTTACCTGATTACGATTATATCGGTATTGGTCTGTTTGAATGTAAGTCCGTTTGAAAATTATTACCAGGTACGAATTGCCGGCATGTTTGCACGCCTGTATAATAGTAACCTGGCGATCTCCCTTACCCTAACCACTTTTTTCTCCTATTTTATTTTTCGGGTGAACAGGGATAATGAAGAAGCTATTCTGAAAGAAAAACAATTTGTAGACACCATCTACAATACATCACTGGATGGGGTATTGATTATGGACGCGGAATACCGGACCATCATCGG
>JAYVXJ010000288.1:0-2002 GCA_043785285.1 Chitinophagaceae bacterium | reverse complement strand
CCCAACAGGTTGTCATGTCCGGAGGAGAAGCGCTGTTAAATTCAAATTTTTTCGCATTGTGTGAAATATTCCGTAACGAGAAAATGAAGGTGTCTCTTCTGTCTACCGGTATTTTATTGAAAAGGCATTCAGATGCCCTCCTCGAATGGGTGAATGATATCATTGTATCACTGGATGGCAATGAAGAAATCCATGATCAGATAAGAAACATCCCGGGAGCATTCAGCAAATTAAAGGAAGGGATAAAACATATTCATTCCAGAAATCGGTACTATAAAATAACCGGCAGAACGGTTATTCACAGATTAAATTTCAGGCTATGGCATTCCATCGTAAGAAGTGCCATGGATCTTGGTTTAAAACAGATTAGTTTTCTGCCCGCTGATGTAAGCAGTCATGCTTTTAACCGGGAACAACCCTGGGATCCGCCAAGGCAGCAGGAAATTCTGCTGAACAGGGACGAATTGCCGGAACTGAAGCAGGTCATTCAATCACTCATCCGGGAATTTGAACCGCTTTTCAAAACCCGTTTTATCGCAGAATCACCCGAAAAACTCCAGAAAATTTATGCTTACTATGCCGCATTTTACGGGATAAATCCTTTCCCGTATAAAAAATGCAATGCCCCCTGGGTCTCTACTGTTGTGGAAGCAGACGGAACAGTCCGACCCTGTTTTTTTCATAAGGCATTCGGAAATATCCATGAAAATTCATTGGATGCAATTCTAAATAGCCGGGAAGCCATTGACTTTAGAAGAAATCTAAACACCAGTACAAATGATACCTGTGTCAAATGCGTTTGTTATTTAAACCTGCCGCCGGGGAAAAACCTGGCGACTGACTGAACATCCACTATGTCCAATTCGCTTTTCACCAATATTAAATCTTCATTCATCAGTCCGGCTTTTTTTTCAAAAAAAAGGTATCTCCGTATAGATGTGCTGTCCATGATAATATTTATTATCGTCCTTCAGATCATTATCAGTTTTTTAACCTACGAGCAAACCTTAACCTTTGATGAAGCCATATGGCAATATATAGGCAGAAACTGGATTCGTCACGGACTTGTTCCATATTCAGGCGGTGTTGACAATAAATCCCCGCTTGTCTTTGCCGTTTACGGACTTTCTGATAAATTATTCGGCGTCAATTACTGGTTTCCCCGTTTACTGGGTATTTGCTTTCAGTCTATTGGCTTATACTATGTATATAAAATAGGCAGGCATGTAGCTTCAGCGCGAACAGGTTTCCTGGCCCTTACCCTATATGGGTTTTCTATATTATGGCATAGCACCGGCGGGAAATTCGTTTCTTATACAGAGTCGTATGCGGTTGTCTTTATTATCATGGCAATTTATTATATCATTTCAGCGGAACAGAATTATTCATATTTCCTCAGTGGAATCTTAGCCGGACTGGGTTTTATGTTCAGGATTTCGGCCTTCTTTGGGCTTCTTGCCATTCTTACGTATCTGTTATTGATGAAAAAGAATAAGATCTTTATCTTTTTGATCGGACTACTGGGAAGTGTATTTATTATCGGCACATTGCTTTCGCTTGCAGGGATTCTTTTGCACGATATTTTCATTTTTGCATTGTCCGACAATTTTGGCCCGGGCAGTGTAACCGACCATTCGCTGTCCTGGAAATTGAACAATTTTTTTAATCATTTTTTTTATTCGGAATTAGTATTATTTTCTCCGGGACTCATTGGATACTTTTTTATTAAAAAGAAGAATGATATTTTTCTTCTTTGGTTTATCTGTGAATTTATTGGCATTTTGATACCTGGTATTTTTTCTCTGCAACACGTTAAAAGCCTGTTACCTTCATTATCATTGATGAGCGCTTTCTCGATAGCGTGGTTGTTGGAAATCTATTCATTGCCGGTAAGGCAAACAATGATCGTTGTATGGATCTGCTTTTTCCCGAAATTAGTAGAACCGATTGTCAGCTTTAAAAATCTTGTTGGCTTTCCAAAAAAAGATACAATTGATGAAAA
>JAYVXJ010000287.1:0-2003 GCA_043785285.1 Chitinophagaceae bacterium | reverse complement strand
ATACGAAGAAAATACCCCAGATGAAGAAGCGTATTATTCCGGGAGCTAAATCGTATTTTTACGAGGTATTTTTTAATTTAAAGGAAGATTTTAGTTAAAATAAATTTTTATCCCCAATAATAATCAACATTGTGGATAAGTAGAAACACTTAGAAGCTTTAAGTGGATTTTAAAAACGGGGCAGGGGGATAGGTTTGCTCGTTTGAAGCGCTCTTTTAGCAATTAAAAATGGCTTTCAGCGTTCGATCGGGGATAAAAATAAAGAAAAAGAAGTTGACTGATACCGGATTTTACGGGCGTTCACGGATATTGGAAGATCTTACTGGACGGTAAGTTTGGACATTGGATGGTTTGTGAGGTAGTCGCTATCAATCAACTTATGAGTCAAATTTACATGGAAGATAAACGGTGAACAAGCGCATAATTGCCCCTTTTCAAATACTCGGAAAATACGCTAACTATCGTAGAATTGCTATTGTTGAATGCTGTATTTTGTACATAAAATTCTTTTAACCTGGATTTAATCATAAACTGTAGGTATAGAACCAATTTTACAACCAAACCCTTATGAGTGCGGAACTAGTTATTAAAGTTGCCATTGCTGACGATCACAAAATTTTCCGGGACGGAATCAAGATGGCACTAAGGGACAAAGATTACCTTAAAATAATCTGGGAAGCCGAAGATGGCCGGGACCTTGTTCATAAGATGCAGCTGAAAAAACCCGATGTGCTCCTGATGGATATCCGGATGCCGGAAGTAGATGGGATTAACGCGATTGGTATTTTGCGTAAAGAATACGAAGATGTAAAAATCATTGTTCTAACCATGTACGATGATCAGGAGATGATCTCCAAAATGATGGAGATGGGTGCTAATGCTTACCTAACCAAGACCACTGATCCGGAAGAAATTTATCAGGCTATCCTGGCCTGTATGAATGATGATTTCTATTTCAACGATTTGGTAAATAAAGCTGTACTTTCTAAACTGCAGACTAAACGGCAGGTGCGACAGTTTTATCCGGATCCCATAAAATTTTCAGAAAAGGAAGTACGTATACTCCGCTTGCTGGCCCAGGATAAAACCACCGAAGAAATATCCAAAGAAGTATTTCTCAGTCCGCGCACCATCGAAACCATTCGGCAGAATATGAAAACTAAAGTGGGTGCAAAAACGATTGCCGGTTTAATTATGTATGGGATGAGAAATAAGCTGATTGATTAGGCGCTAATAATTCATTGTTACAATTCCACTTCTGATGGCATACATCGCCAACCCCACCCGGCTTTTTACATTCAGTTTCAAAAATAACGCATCGCGATAATTGTCAATGGTCCTGGGACTGATTTTCATCTGAAGGGCTATTTCCTTATAGGTCTTTTCTGAAGTTACATACTTTAAAAAGCTAATTTCATGTTCACTTAAGATCACATTTCCCCATGTTGAATTTTTTGATCCCTGATTCTTCATCAGATTAAAAAGCCTTCCGGTAATGGTGTGTGAGCAATAGTTGCCATTTGCCATAATGCATTGCATGGCATGTCTGAGTTCGCTGGGGCTAACATCTTTTTTCAAAAATCCGCGGACTCCACTTTTAATTAGATGAATTAACGTTTCCGAATCGTACATCGTCAGGATGAGTATCCGTATTTCCGGATGATTTTCGGCGATCCAGTGGGTGGTTTCGTGTCCATCCATTTCCGGCATGTTTAAATCCAGTATTACAATATCCGGTATATTTGATGGATTCAGCTTTCCAATAAATTCTTTACCATTATCTGCCAACATGGAAACAGAATATTCTTCAAAAGAATTGATCACACCCGCGAGTGAATCTCTTAATAGAATATGATCGTCAATCAATCCAATCTTTACTGGCGGAATTTTTTGATTTTGCATGATTATAAAGACGTTGTTACTGTTATTCTTGTACCTTTTCCTATAATGCTTTCAATATCAAACCGGGCATCAATCAACTTTGCTCTATGCTGCATATTGCT
>JAYVXJ010000286.1:0-2004 GCA_043785285.1 Chitinophagaceae bacterium | reverse complement strand
CGACTACATGCAGGGCGACCCGATCTATGAACCTCCGGTTTATGCCACCCTGCGGTTAAATACGACGTATCAATTTGAGCCAGTTCCTGATGGCGTGGATCCGAAATTCATCCTGGGTGGTCAGGCCAATTTGTGGACCGAACAGGTTTACAACACCCGGCATTTGCAATATATGGTCTGGCCCCGCAGCCTGGCTGTAGCCGAATGTTTGTGGTCACCCAAAGAAAAAAAGAACTGGACCAGCTTTGCGAAGAAAGTGGAAAATAATTTCGGTCGCATGGATCTGGAAAACATCAAGTATTCCCGGTGCCTGTTCGACCCGATATTTGACGCTAAAAAAGATGCGAAAGATTCGCTGTTGATTGACCTTTCAACCGAGATAGAAGGCCTGGATATTCATTATAGTTTCGACAATTCACACCCCGACAATTATTATCCCATATACACAGCTCCCCTGTCAGTTCCTGAAGATGCCATCATGTTAAAAGTGATTACCTATCGTGGGGATAAAGTTATTGGCCGCCAGATAGATATGCCGGTCAGTGAACTTAAAAAAAGAGCTGGACTTATAAAATAATTGAGAATGAAAAGACTATCCACCACTTATTAACAGACCCGGGATCAATTCAGCATTTTAATTAGGTTTGCCATCTATCAACAAAGAACTCCGTGCGTTTAAAAAGCTTAGAGATAAAAGGGTTTAAGAGTTTTGCGGACAAGACCAGCATTCTTTTTAATGAAGGCATTACCGGAATTATTGGTCCGAATGGTTGTGGCAAAAGTAATATTGTGGATAGCATCCGATGGGTGATCGGTGAACAGAAGATCAGTCACCTCCGTTCCGAGAACCTGGAAAGCCTGGTATTTAATGGGTCAAAAAGCCGTTCTGCTTCCGGGCTGGCGGAAGTGAGTCTGACTTTCGAAAATACCCGTAATCTGCTTCCGACAGATTTTACAACGGTAACGGTTACCCGCAAATTTTATAAAAGCGGAGAAAGCGAATACCGGCTCAATGATGTCAGTTGCCGGCTAAAGGATATTCAGAATCTTTTTCTCGATACGGGAATATCAACTGACAGCTATGCTATCATTGAGCTGGGCATGGTGGATGATATTATCCGCGACAAGGAAAACAGCCGTCGCCGTATGCTGGAACAGGCTGCCGGGATTTCCATATACAAAACCAGGAAAAAAGAAGCCCGCCAGAAGCTGGATGCCACGGAGCAGGATCTGGCGCGTATTGAAGACCTTTTGTTTGAAATCAACAACCAGTTAAAAAGTCTGGAGAACCAGGCAAAAAAGGCAGAAAAGTATTTTGAGATAAAAAAAGACTATCGGGAAGTAAGTATTGAACTGGCTAAAGCCTCACTTGAAGGATTTAATACAACATATAAAAATCTGACCCATCAGTCGGAAGCGGAAACCGATAAAAAAATTGAGCTGGAAGCAGGCATTGCGCGGGAAGAAGCGGCTTTGGAAAAAGATAAGCTGGCTTTTATTGAGCAGGAGAAACAGCTGCAGACCCTGCAACATATATTCAATGAACTTCTTCAGCAACTTAGAAATAAAGAAGGAGAAAAGAACCTCGTCAGCCAGCGTTTGAATTTTCTTGCAGAAAAAGAAAGTAATCTCCAGGATTTTCTGGAGAAAGGAGAGGGGCAGGTAAAAGGCCTGGAAGAAAGTGTTGAATTTACCGATAAGCAGTCCGGTGAAGAAGAAGTGAAACTGGAAGACCTGCAACAAAACCTCGTATCGCTCAGAGAAAAAACGGAAGCAGCCCGTACGCATTTCGGAAATATAAAATTATCGCTGGACCAACTGAGAAGTGAAAGTGCGCAGGCGCAACGCAGCCAGTTTGACGCGGAAAAAAATATTGCGATAGCAGACACTTCCATTCAGAACATGGATAGAGCGCTTCATCAGCTGGAAGAAGAAAGGTCGGCCCGGATCCTTCAGATCAATCAATTGAAGGAGGATAAGGAATCGACCAATAAGGAACTGGAT
>JAYVXJ010000285.1:0-6779 GCA_043785285.1 Chitinophagaceae bacterium | reverse complement strand
AAAAGTTAGCTTTGAATGACAACAAATCTGACAACTATATTTTAAAAAAGTTTAATAAATAAATGTACAAAAGACGTGTAATCACAGCGCTTTTCCTTTACTCTGTTTTTTTTGCCTTTGCACAGGATCAGTATGATCTGGATGCCGGGTGGAAATGCATGAATTCCGGCAAACTTAAAATCAGCGGCGAAGAGATCTCTCTCCTTTCTTATTCCACGCGGGAATGGATTCCGGCTACCGTACCTGGTACGGTACTGACCACGCTGATCAACAATATGCTGATGCCTGATCCTTTTTACGGCATGAATAATGAAAAGATCCCGGATATCTATATAACCGGAAGAGACTATTATACCTATTGGTTCGCAAAAGATTTTAAAGAACCGGTCCCCATAGGAGATCAACAGGTATGGCTTCATTTACGGGGCGTAAATTACAGTTGCGATGTTTATCTCAATGGCCATAAACTGAACAATCAGGTGCACCGGGGTATGTTTCTCCGGCAGTCCTATAATATCAGTGCTTTCCTTTCAAAACGGGGACTCAACAGGCTGGCAGTTATTGTTTACCCACCTGATCCGGTGGGTAATCCCAATGGCGGACAGGGCGGTGACGGCGAGATTGCGCGGAACATAACGAATCAATATGTTGCCGGTTGGGATTGGATCCAACCGGTCAGGGATCGCAATACAGGAATATGGGATAAAGTGAGTATTGGGAAAACCGGTCTGGTAAATATCACTAATCCGCATATCATTTCCGAAGTTCCCGGCGTAAGAAAACCGGATGCAAAATTTCAGCAGCCTGCAGTCATTAAGGTCAGTGCAGAGCTGGAAAATGTTTCGGCAAATCCCGTCAGCGGTTCATTGAAATATAAATTGCAGGGCGAAGTTGTTTCCATACTGGTAACGCTGCAACCAAAGTCAAAGATGGAAGTGAAGCTTCCTGATTATATCCTGCATAAGCCGGAACTCTGGTGGCCTAATGGTTATGGCCCCCAATCCCTCTATCATACGGAAATTTATTTTGAGCGTGATGGTAAAACAATTGATGATAAGCAGTCCCTGGATTTCGGCGTCAGGGAAATCAGCACGAGCTGGAACACGCTTACCCGTAGCCGGCAAGCCTTGGTGAATGGCCAGCCGGTATTTATCAAAGGCGGCAATTGGATTATTTCTGATGAACTTCTCCGATTTAGTCCGGAACGCTATGATGCGGAAGTCAGGTTTCACCGCGATATGAATCTGAATCTGATCCGGGTATGGGGAGGGGCTTTAACGGAAAGGCCGGAATTTTATCAGGCTTGTGATAAATATGGCATACTGGTGTTCCAGGACTTCTGGAATTCCGGCGACTGCAATGGCCGCTGGATGGATCCTAAGAAAAAGGAAGATCAATGGAAAAGAAGGCAATATCCGGATGACCACGGCTTGTTCCTTGCGTCGGTGATAGATCAGGTAAAGATGATCCGCAATCATCCTTCCCTGGCTTTTTGGTGCGGCGGCAACGAAATTACGCCGCCCGATGATATTTTGCTGATGATGAAGGATTCTATTCTGCCTTCGCTTGATGGAACGCGTTATTTTTTCGACTACTCGAATTCGGACAGCATGTCCTTCAATTCTCTGGGAGGTAACGGTGACGGACCTTATGGTGTTCAGCCAATCCATAGGTTCTGGGATGACCGTACTTTTCCCTTTAATTCGGAAGTCGGCTCCGTGGGCCTGGGTGATTATGAATCGCTGGAACGGTTTCTGCCGTCGGAGAATCTGCGGCCTCCCCAATATCCCGGCAAGCCGGATTCCGTCTGGGCTTATCATAAATATCTCGGTTATGATTCCACAATATATGCTTACGGTCCTGTTCAGGATTTGAAGGATTTTACATGGAAAGCCCAGCTGGTGAATTACGATCAGTACCGGGCCCTGATGGAAGGATACAGTTCGCATATGTGGGAATGGTATACCGGATCCATCATCTGGAAGACGCAGAATCCATGGACTGCCATGCGCGGACAGATGTATGATTATTATCTGGATGTGAACGCGTGTCTGTATGGACTTCGCAGTGGCAGCGAACCCCTCCACGTTATGTTCGATCCTGTAGAGAATATGGTGATAATCGTCAACAACACGTTAATCTTCCATCGCAATATGATGCTGGAGGTAAAAGCTTACGATATGCAGGGGAAAGATAAATTGCTGACTCAGGTCTACGAAGAAATCGGACCTTCCATTGCCCGGAAATATGTCAACATCGGAAAAGCGATCGACAAGCTCCGGAAAGAAGAAGGCGTATTCCTGTCCCTGCGATTGCTGAACGAACATAAACAACCTATCAGCCGGAATTTTTATTGGCTGCCGGACACAACAGGAAAATATCCGGGCCTGCAGCATTTGTCGAAAGCAGTATTAAAAATTGAAGCAAGAAAGGTGGGGAAGGAGAAAATTTCCGTCATACTAAGCAATGCAGACGGAAATCCTGTAGCGTTCTTTAACCGGATATCGCTGATCAATCCCCAGACACACAAAAGAATCCTTCCTGTTTTTTACAGTGATAATTATGTTTCGGTAGTTCCGGGAGAAAGCAGAACGATTGTACTGGAATATCCGGATTCTACGAAAGGTCCGGTACCATTAGTTTCTGTGAAGGGATGGAACTTGGAAGAAACGATGACAAGCGTTAAATAAGAAGATTAGTCTTGTCAGAATATTTAAACAATGACGATGGCGCTTAGATCCAATTTATTCCTGAAAATGTAATTTATTCTGTTCTCAAACTCTTGGTAGGGTTCATCAATGCGGTTTTAATGGATTGATAACCTACCGTTAATAAAGTTATCACCAGCGTTCCAACACCTGTCATTGCAAAGATCCACCAGGTGACTAATTGTCATAACGGATCAACTGAAAGTCTTCCAGCAACCCGTAATCATAGGTGTCATAATCCTTACCCGCCGGATAATTTTTAACTTCCCTCCAGTTCCAGGGAGAAGCCAGGCCGTGTGCTGGTGAGTTATGATGCGGCCCCAGTAAATTTTTCAGACTGCCTGTTACGATTATTTCAATCCTGTTATTCCCCTGGTGCAGGTATTTTGATATCGTCAGCATATATGGATCATACGCGATGATACCTGCTTCCTGTCCATTCACTTTAACTGCGGCAACGGTACCAGCCCACTTACCCAACCGCACGGCCACCGCACCAGGTACCGTATCCAGTTTTATTTCTTTTGTATAGGTAATTGTTTGCCCATATAACGGCAATCCCTGTGTCTTCCAGCTTCCCAGCTGCATGGGGGAAGGAGAAATTATGGTCCATCCTTTTGCTGTAGTCTGCAGATTGAAATCACCTAATATATATACCGGCTCTGTTTCGGCATAAATGCTCATGGGGTCGGCTATAATTTGTAAAAGGTTTTCGCCGGATTGCAGGTAATTACCTACTTCCAGGACGCCAAAGGTTTTGTCCAGCCACCAGGTATCCGGTTTAGGTTGAACAGGGTGACCGTTAACGGATATTTTCCATAAAGCTGGCTGTTCCACTACTGCTTTAAATGATTTAAAATCCACATCGCTGCCGATAGTAAAGTGATATATGGCGGTAAAGCCCGTACCTGCTGGAAAATTGTTTCGGTCAATTGTCTTATGACCGAATTGCACAGATGTATTCCACGGGTTCCCATTGGAAAATCCGTAATGTTTAAATACGGTATCAGTTGCGTCATACACATGCCTGTCTTTTAGTAGTGTATTTCCGATTTTTACATCGCAGAAATCAATCATAAGTGTATTTTCCGTGGGACGCCCAATCTTTGTAGCCGATCCGGGTATAACCGTTTTCCTGCCCGGAGATGAATACGGTTCAAATGATCCATATTTTTTTTTGCTGCCTATAAAAAATAACTGGCTGCCGGCAGGAGGCAGATCAAAATCAAACAACATCTCATCTGCTTTCTGCGTTGACGGATAATTCAATATTCCACCGGTAAGGGTATTCATTAATAACACCTGCTTTCCTGCTATTCTTATATGGCCTTTGGAAGAAGATTGCATACTGGCATTGGCCAGGAAAAGCAACTGGCCGTCTTTTAATGCTCTTCTCTGATGGTATAAATCACCCCCTGTTGAATCCTCCGTTATGCCCGATATTTTAAAATCAGCAGATCTTAAATGCTGATCAATCAGTTGTTCATTGAGATGGCTGAAAAAAAACAGGTTTCCCTTTCCGTTATTAAATTGTTTCAATGAATCGTTGGCCGAGCCATCCAGCGTTTGCAGTTTTTCAAGATGTATGATCTTTCCTCCACTATTTGTATACTCCCGTAAAAGGCTGAAGGTAGTTTGATCAATATTTTCCATACCTGGTGGGATAATCACGGTTGTATAAGCCCGCTGGCCTATCACAAATTTTCCATCCAGCACTTTGCCATGGTCTTTTATAATATTTTCAGAACCCAGATCATATTCCACCTGCGCTTTTTCCAGGTTGGTGACAAAGGACTGAAATTGTTTTGCGATCTCATTAAATCGGTTATTGGGTTTATCCCTTGTAAAATACATCCATGCGGAAGTAGTAGGTTCAATGATTAATATATTGTTTTGTTGTTTGCCACTCGATAGCGCCAATGAAAGGCGTGCAAAATGCTGATTAAGATATTTATAATAAGGCCACCACGGATTATGATAAGAAAAGCTTTGCGGGTAATCATATTTCCGGGCACCGTTAATGGTCATGTCCGAGAGATGCTGATTCAAGGTGTTCACACCCAATACAAATTCCCAGTCGCCCAGTCGTTTCATGTCCTTGAAGCTAAGGTCCCATCCGCCGCCTCCATATGTTTCACTCAGTGTTCTGGCCTTATTTAACTGGTTGGCTACACTGGCCAGTTCTTTTACCGACCGGATATTTCCAAACTGCGCGTTTGGATTTTCCTCATTGAACTGGTTAAACAACATATCAATACCCGGTCGCTGAGGCCACGCATACATGGCCATATTATCGGGACCATTATCGGGATTGGGCCAGGCGTGCTCCCAATAGTGTCCGGTCCATTCCAATCCTTTTAGTCTGGTGTAATTGCTAAACGGTTTTGACCAGCGGTCAATAAATAGTTGAAGTAAAGTCTGATAATAATTATGCCGTATTTTTTTCCAATTGCCTGTTTCCTCAAACAGGGAAGGAAGATATGAAGTTAGGTCATATCCCCATTTCTCTTTGAAAGAAGTAAAGAGATCGGGTGTCCAGCGGATATTGCCGTCTCCCTGTGTTTCAATATTAGGCTCGTCACTGAAAATGCCACGAACGGTTTTGCCGAACTCGTTGCCGAAACTTTTTTCATATCCCTTCATCGTAACCGCTATGAATTTTTCTGTTACGCCCTTTACCATCAGATCTACATAAGAGAAACCTCCGTACCAATCAGACGTATAGTAAAAATCTTTTTTAAAAAGATAATATTGCCCCGGTTTCCCTTTTGCCTGGTCCAGGTGGGGGGTAATGTCTGTATATAAACTGTCTTCTTTTTTAAGGCAGATAAAATAGTTGTCCGCAGTATCCGGCAGCATGGTTGTTTTCACGAGGTGCAGCATCTCTCCCTGATTATAAGATTCCGGCATTTGATCCGGCACATGGCCTCCGGCAAAACCGCTGGGGTAAGAGTTTTCGTCATATATCCAAATATCCAATCCCAGCTCACGTCCTTTTTTCACGGCATACGTATAGAGATCATTCCATTCATCAGACAGGTATGGCGTAATCAATCCCGGCCGGGGATGAATAAAGACTCCGCCAAATGCATTGTCCTTAAAACCGGCCAGCATGAAATCAATATCCTCTTTTGTTACCCTTGTATTCCATACCCATAATGGGGCACTCCCATAGTGCTGGCTTGGGGATACAAAATCTTTTTTCAAAGCTTTAAAAGAATCTGCTGCCGGTGTATTTTTATTGGCACATTGAAAAAATAAAACTGATACCAAAAGAAGGATCCAAGCGGGGAACCGGGAGATGCGCAATTTCCTGATCGTATAATTTAGCATGCAACCATCTTTATGAAATAAAATTAAAGATAAGCTGGCTGTTCAGATCCGGGATGGGCTGCCATTGACTCATTTCGTTTTCTCCCTGATAGCCTTAAACCCGGAGTCTGGTTTCCATTTTGGCCAACTGGTTTCAAATACCAGTTTTTTTCCGATCATGAATAACAAGACCTGTTCAAAAATTAAAATGTCTTTTCAATTTCGTTGAAAAGACATTGAAAACCGGATAGTGAGTTACACCCCCAGACTCCAGCCATCCCGGTAAGTTCTCTTTACGAACTGATTGGCATCGTCGAAATTGGTTATCTTCCTATTGGGGCCGTCCCAAAGCAGTTTAATATGACGACCCGGATATTCAATCTCCTGTCCTTTTTTTAATTGAATGTCGTTGCTTCTGATAGCCAGATTACCCATGAGCACGCTTTCCGTTAAAGGTCCGGCGATATCAAAGTTCGAACTCAGGTTCTTAGCGTTCTCACTGCCATATCCGGCAATAGCAGCTTCTACCCAGGCTGCATAATGCCCCTCCTCGCCTCCGGGAACCCGCTGTACCGTTTGCGGAACTTTAGTGGTTTTTGTTTTGGATGTAGGTAACAATTGCGGTTCTACACCATAAGTTCCACACATCATGTTTCCTTTTGATCCGAGAAAGATGGCTCCGTTTCCGCCATCGCCCATCTGTTCATTGGGGCCAAGTTCTGCAGGCCGGGTGGGTTGAATGCCGCCATCCATCCAATG
>JAYVXJ010000284.1:0-2008 GCA_043785285.1 Chitinophagaceae bacterium | reverse complement strand
CAAACCACCACAACGCCCGTCGGAACATGCGTGAGAAATACTTTAGTTTCCACCTTATTCACGTTTTGACCACCTGCACCACCACTGCGTGCCGTTTCCATTTTTACATCACTTTCCTTTAGCTCAAAATCCAATTCCTCAGCTTCCGGCATTACGGCCACCGTGGCGGCGCTGGTATGCACCCTTCCACTTTGTTCTGTATCAGGAACACGCTGTACCCGGTGAACTCCGCTTTCAAATTTTAAGGTGCCGTACACATCCTCTCCTGTTATTTCCACCTGAACTTCCTTATATCCCCCAAGGGTTCCTTCACTTTCACTCAGAAGGGCTGTTCTCCAACCTTTTTTCTCGCTAAATTTCAAATACATCCGCAGCAGGTCACCAGCAAAAAGACCGGCTTCATCCCCTCCTGTACCCGCACGAATTTCCAGAATGGCATTTTTTTCATCCTGCGGATCTTTGGGTATCAATAACTGCCGGATACCTGCCTCCAGAACCGTTTTTTTCTCTTCCAGGGACGGCTTTTCCAGCTTAGCCAATTCGCGCAGTTCCTCATCATCTCCATTGAGGGCCTCCCGGTTAAATGCCAGATCATCCAGGAGGTTGCGATACTGCTCATACGATTTTACGATTTTCTCCAGGTTCCGGTATTCCTTACTGGTAGCGCTGAATTTTCTATTGTCATTCACGATGGCCGGATTCGTGAGGGCTACGCCGAGATCTTCGAACCTTGCCCGGATAGCTTCCAGTTTATCAATCATACCTGCGAAAAATTTATATTGCTGCAAAGTTAACCGAACCATGAGTTATCGGAAATTCAAAGCTGACTATTTGTTTGACGGTTATAATCTGCTGGATGGTCAACAGGTGCTGGTTACCAGCGGCGACGGAACGGTTCAGGAAATGGTGGATATCACGGAAGCCGGGGAAGGGGTGGAAAGACTAAATGGATTGATCAGCCCGGGGTTTATCAACTGCCATTGTCACCTGGAGCTCAGCCACCTGAAAGGCCTGATTCCCATGAAAACAGGATTGGTTGACTTTGTTCTTTCTATCGTTAACCAGCGGAAGGCAGATAAAGAAGAGATCCTGACAGCAATCCGGACTGCCGAAGCCGATATGTTGGCTGGAGGAATCGTAGCGGTTGGGGATATCTGTAATACAACGGATACCCTTACCCTGAAATCTGCCGGGCGACTGCTGTATTATAATTTCATTGAACTCGCAGGCTGGTTACCTGCTCAGGCTCAACCCCGGTTTGATTCCGGAAAAGGATTGTATGAACAGTTTGAAATAATGGCGGGCAATGCATATCATCTCTCTATAAATCCACATGCTCCTTATTCTGTATCGGCCGGATTATGGGATTTATTAAAAACGGGCTTTCCTCATAAAACCATTACGATCCATAACCAGGAAACGGCTGCGGAAGATGAGTTTTTTATTTCTGCGAAGGGGGCGCTGACGGGCATGTATACAATAATGAAAATAGATAATACCCATTTCGCTGCCACAGGAACCGGAAGCCTTCCCTATTATTTGCATCAGCTGGAAGCAGCCAGGAACATACTCCTCGTTCACAATACATTTACCTCAGCAGAAGACCTTGACCGCGCTATTGCTTTCAGCCCGGGTTTGTTTTTTTGTCTCTGCCCCAATGCCAATCTTTATATCGAAGACAAGCTGCCGGATATTGCAGCTATGATCAGTCAGGGAGGAAATATGGTTATCGGAACGGACAGCCTGGCGAGCAACACCCAACTCAGCGTACTGGAAGAAATAAAAACCATCAAAAAACATTTCCCATTCATTGATACAGCCACCCTTCTGCAATGGGCAACTTCAAATGGAGCGCGGGCCCTGCAGGTTGATCATCAGCTGGGTGATTTTAAAAAAGGAAAGAAGCCGGGTGTAGTGCTTATTGAATACAGCGGAAAAGATCCGGTGGGCAGCAACAGTGAATGCCGGCGGATTTTATGATGCCTGGTCATCCAGTATAGTCCGTAAA
>JAYVXJ010000283.1:0-2015 GCA_043785285.1 Chitinophagaceae bacterium | reverse complement strand
TATCCTTTTACCTTCCTACCGCCTGCCTACTGAAGCAGAATGGGAATATGCCGCACTTGGTTTAATCGATCAAAATCCGGCTCCCAGTAAAAACGATAAAAAACGTGGTGAAGAGTTAATCGCCAATAAACAGGTGTATTCCTGGAGCCAGAACGTAAATGGTTTGCGTGATTCCCGCCGCGGAAGCTGGCAGGGTACTTTCCTGGCAAACTTCAAACGGGGTTCCGGAGATAATATGGGTGTTGCCGGTGGTTTGAATGATAACGCGGTATATACCGCAGATGTAACTTCATTTTTCCCGAATGGTTTCGGATTGTATAATATGTCCGGTAATGTAAGCGAATGGGTGCAAGATGTTTATCGCCCTCTTTCTTCCCAGGATGTGGATGATGTTGCTCCTTTCCGTGGTAACCAGTTTACCACCATGGATATGGGTAAGGAAAACAAACCGGAAAGAGATAGTCTTGGCAGAATTAAATACCGGAACGTAACAGATGAAGAAAGCAAAAACCGTCGCAACTATCAGAAAGGCGACGTAATCAACTACCTCGATGGTGACTCCCTGATAGCTGGTGTTAGTTACGGATATGGCAAAACGACCTTGATCAGTGATAAATCCAGAGTTATTAAAGGAGGAAGCTGGAATGACCGTGCTTACTGGTTAGGCCCGGGCAACCGACGTTTTATGGAAGAAGATCAGGCAAGTTCTACCGTAGGTTTCCGTTGTGCCATGGACCGCGTGGGCAGTGCAGCCGGTAACGGAAGAAAAACCGGTATCAATTACAAGGAAAGAAAACAGAATGCCCGTAAACGATAAGCGCTGTATTAAAATATCGAAAGCCATTCCATTTATACGGGATGGCTTTTTTGTTGATTACATTTGCCCCCATGATTTCCATCGAAACTTTATACTCTCTTTTTTTAAAGCATCCTTCTATTTGTACCGACAGCCGGAAACTGAAATCCGGAGATCTTTTCTTTGCTTTGAAAGGAGAAAATTTCAATGGTAATCATTTTGCCACTCAGGCGATCAATGAAGGCGCGATCTATGCCGTCATTGACGAAATACCCGACATTCCGAATGACCGGCTCCTGCTGGTAACCGATGTATTGAAAACGTTGCAGGCCCTCGCCGGTTATCACCGGAATCAGTTTTCCATTCCATATATTGCTATCACGGGAAGTAATGGAAAGACCACTACCAGGGAATTAATACATGCTGTTCTTTCAACCTCATACCATACGTATACAACAGAAGGAAATCTAAATAACCATATTGGAATCCCCCTGACGATTCTGAAAATTAAATCCGACGCAGAAATAGCCGTTGTGGAAATGGGTGCCAATCATCTGCGCGAAATTGCCGGATACTGTGCGTATACCAGGCCAACGCATGGTATTATCACCAATTGTGGCAAAGCTCATCTCGAAGGATTTGGCAGTATTGAAGGCGTACGTAAAGGAAAAGCTGAATTATACGATTGGTTGCGTAGCAACGGTGGAACAGCCTTTGTAATGTGGGATTACGATTATCTGCAGGAAATGAGTAAAGGCATTCCGGAAATTGTATCCTATGGAACTGTGAATGCTTCCGTTACCGGCATTGCTGATTCCGGAGAAGCACATCTCCGGGTAAAACTTACTTATGGTGTACATAATTCGATTATCCGGACCCGGCTCACGGGGAGATACAATTTGCCTAACGTACTGGCAGCCGTTACTGTTGGAGCTTATTTTAAAATAGATCCCGCTAAGGTCAAAAAAAGTATTGAAGAATATCAGCCCTCCAATAGCCGTTCCCAAATTTTGAAATGGGAAAGCAATACCGTGGTACTTGATGCTTATAATGCCAACCCATCCAGCATGAAACTGGCGATAGAAAACTTTTCCGGCTTTCCCTCGAAGGAGAAAGTGCTTATTCTGGGGGCCATGGCGGAATTGGGCTCCGCAAGCCTGAAAGAGCATGAAGAGATCCTGCAGCTGATTGCCGGATATCCCTGGAAGGAAGTAGTGTT
>JAYVXJ010000282.1:0-2019 GCA_043785285.1 Chitinophagaceae bacterium | reverse complement strand
TTATGGAGAAAGTATTTCCTATAAGACCGGAGAAGCATGCGATTCTTCCGGCCGTCACTCATGTGGATGGGACGGGCCGGTTACAGTCGGTCGACAAGCTTGTCTCTCCCAGATATTATCAGCTCATTGAAACTTTCCGGCAAAAAACAGGTGTGCCGGTTTTGCTGAATACTTCTTTTAATGAGAATGAACCGATCGTGAATTCGCCGGAGCATGCGCTGGAATGTTTTTTGAGAACCGACATGGATATGCTGGTGCTGGAAAATTGTGTGGTCACCCGATAATTGAGTAAGTAAAAAATGTCCATTTGTGTTTCCATAATTACTGCAACATTCAACAGCGCAGCTACCGTTGAGGAAACCATGCGCTCAGTGAGTGAGCAGGACTATCCATTTATTGAACATATCATTGTGGACGGACAATCACAGGATGAAACCCTGCAAATCGTGCATCGTTTTTCCCACACCGCCCTGGTGGTTTGTGAACAGGATACCGGCATCTATGATGCGATGAATAAAGGAATCCGTGCATCCCGCGGTGATATTATCGGCATGCTGAATTCAGATGATATCTATACTCACCCCGAAGTGATCTCCCATATCGTGCAGGCTTTTCAGGAGGAAAGCGTGCAGGCCTGTTACGCTGACCTGCAGTATATACAGGCGCAGGATCCTTCCCGGATCACACGCACCTGGAAGTCCGGGAATTTTCAACCCGCTTCTTTTTACTGGGGCTGGATGCCGCCGCATCCTACTTTTTTTGTACGGAAATCCGTTTATGATCAGGTCGGCCTTTTTGATACTCATCTGCGCTCCGCCGCTGATTATGAAATGATGCTGCGGATATTATTGAAATATAAAATGCCGGCCCGCTATATTCCCGAAGTAATCGTGAAGATGAGAACAGGAGGCATGAGTAACGCCACCGTAAGAAACCGGTTGCGGGCAAACCGGGAAGACCGGGAGGCCTGGCGCATGAATGGACTGCAACCTTATTTTTTTACTTTATATTTGAAGCCCCTGAGAAAGATTACCCAATTTATAATTCGATAATTAGTATGTCAAAAGTTGCATTGATCACCGGGGTTACTGGCCAGGATGGCGCTTATCTCAGCGCATTCCTCCTGGAGAAAGGCTACCAGGTGCATGGCATTAAAAGAAGAAGTTCCCTTTTTAATACGGACCGGATCGACCCTCTCTACCAGGATCCGCATGAAAAACATGTTCATTTCCGGTTGCATTTTGGCGACCTGACCGACAGTACCAACCTCATCCGCATCATCCAGGAAACCCAACCTGATGAGATTTATAATCTCGGCGCCATGAGCCATGTGCAGGTGAGTTTTGAAACCCCGGAATATACCGCCAATGCCGACGGCATCGGCATACTTCGGTTACTCGAGGCCGTTAGATTGCTGGGCCTGACGAAAAAAACGAAAATTTATCAGGCGTCCACGTCGGAATTATATGGACTGGTGCAGGCTGTTCCCCAGTCGGAGAACACCCCTTTTTATCCCCGTTCTCCCTATGCCGTAGCCAAGCTCTATGCGTACTGGATCACCATCAATTACCGGGAAGCGTATAATATGTTTGCTGCCAATGGTATCCTGTTTAACCACGAATCTCCGATGCGTGGAGAAACTTTTGTCACCCGCAAAATCACGCGGGCGGTGGCTAAGATCGGCATGGGACTGCAGGATAAAGTTTTCTTAGGGAACCTGGATGCCCGCCGCGACTGGGGTCATGCAAAAGATTATGTGGAAGCCATGTGGCTGATCCTGCAACAGGAAAAGCCGGAAGATTTTGTTATCGCCACCGGCGTAACAACCACCGTGCGCGATTTCATAAAAATGGCTTTTGCCGAGATCGGCATTCAACTTGCATTTAAAGGAAAGGAGGATAAGGAATATGCCGAAGTGGTTTCCAGCAGCAATCCCGACTATCCCGTAGAGATGGGAAAGAAAGTGGTTTGCGTGGATCCGAAATATTATCGTCCCACGGAAGTGGACCTGCTCATCGG
>JAYVXJ010000281.1:0-2022 GCA_043785285.1 Chitinophagaceae bacterium | reverse complement strand
GGATTCCGGTATTACAGCCCGTTAACCTAAAGGATCCGGAATTCATTCAGGAACTAACGGATTTCCAAGCGGATATTCAGGTAGTCGTTGCTTTCCGTATGCTTCCGGAAATCGTGTGGGGCATGCCTCCCCAGGGGACGATCAACCTGCATGGTTCCCTCCTGCCCCAATACCGGGGCGCAGCGCCCATCAACCGGGCTATAATGAACGGGGAAACAGAAACCGGTGTCACTACTTTTAAATTGCAACAAGAGATTGATACGGGTAATATTTTATTGATGGAGAAATTGCCTATCGGACCAAATGAAACTGCCGGCGAATTACACGACCGGATGAAAATGGCCGGTGCCGGGTTGGTTGTCCGAACTATTCAGGGACTTCAGGATGGCACATTACAAGAAATGCCACAGTCTGTTCCCGATGGCATTCCCCTTTATCTGGCGCCAAAAATTTTTACAATAGATTGTGTAATCGATTGGACGCGGCCCGTAATCAAAATTCATAATCAGATTCGTGGGTTATCTCCTTTCCCGGGTGCGTTTACCATGTTCAGAGAAAAGACGCTTAAAATATTCCGGTCAAGACCGGAGATAAATTCCCCTATGCATATAGCAGGTACTTATGAAACAGACGGTAAAACATGGTTCCGCTTTGCGGCAACAGATGGTTATATTTATGTGGAAGAAATGCAGCTTGAAGGAAAAAAACGTATGCCGGTCCCGGATTTTCTTCGGGGATACAGGATGTAGTTTGGGAAGAGACCTATTATTATAAGAGTATACCAATAAACGCATCACGCACATTTGAATATGAAAAGAATCACTGGCCGGTAAGCACCTCTTTATTTATTCCTGCGTCATTCCGCTCAGTACCTTCACCACACAAATGACCCCACGCTGCCGCCTGGCAATTGCGGGGATACCCATTTATTTTTATACCGGATATTAAAACCGGTTGCAGTGGCATTATCATTAAAAATGATCAACACTTTTTTCCCATCCGGCCGCAGAAATGCTACGGTATAGAGGTTGCCGGTAATATTACTGGATATCGTGACGGAACCGGCAGGAACAAATTTGGAAGCATGCGCAATGATGTAATAAGCCACGTTGCGGCTAACCGTTTCTCCGTTTATGGTCACAGCACCTTTACAGGAGTTACATCCGCCTGCTGTATGCGGACCGTAATTCGGGTCATTGGCCAGGTTCCATTCCAATGCCACCCGGCTCCAGTTGCGCATGGATCCGATAATTACATTTTTCACATGCCAGGATAAATCGCCGGCAAATGCGCCAGTGGAGGCTGTGTATTGCTCCGTAAAATAAACCGCTTTATCCGGGTATGCATTATGTACGATTGATAATGCACTGATATCGCCGGCATATAAATGAAAAGCGGAACCGTTAACGAACGGCCGGGCGTCCGCATCATTTAAAATAGCCAACGGATATTCCGGCTTATCACAATTGTGATCGTAGATAATGATTTTTGTTGCTAATCCGGCTGACTGTAAAGCGGGTCCCAGGTGATTTTTAATGAACGCTGTCTGCTCATCTGCCGTCATATACAAACTCGGATTGTTATCCGGATTCAAGGGTTCATTTTGCGGCGCAATAGCATCAACCCTAATGCCAGCAGCCTGCATTGCCTGAACGTAGTTCACAAAATACCGGGCATAGGCCGGATAATATTTCGGTTGCAGGCTACCCCCTTTAAAACTATTATTGTCTTTCATCCATACCGGCGCACTCCAGGGAGTTGCAATGATTTTAAGGGATGGTTGAATGGCAATGATTTCTTTTAAGAGCGGAATTAATCCAGTACCGGTAGCCAGGTCTCCGCTCAGGTTGAAATTTGCCATAGCCGTATCTAATTGTGTATCCGGCATATCATCGTAGGTAAAAGGAGCAGCATTCAGGTCCGAGGCACCAATACTGAGCCGGAGATAACTTACACTGATGGAATTGGCGCTATTCCCAAACAGTTCCTGCAGCAGGGTGGATTTGGTGTTGGCACTCATTC
>JAYVXJ010000280.1:0-2023 GCA_043785285.1 Chitinophagaceae bacterium | reverse complement strand
CTTGATTGCCTATTGCTGGCATATCCTTTTTCATTTGAGGGAAAGCTTATTCAGTATATAGGGCGGCTGCAGCGGGGCAATATAAAACCCGTCATTTATGATTACCGGGATAGTAAAATTGAATATCTGGATAATCTTTTTAAACAACGGAACCGGTTTTATCGAAAGTTAATGAAAAGCAGTCGTATAAAGAAGTTCGTAGAATTGATTTTAACCTTCGAATCCAGAACGTTTTGTATTCATTCCGGGAAAAACGAGTTTCCGATTGAAAATCTTGATTTGCCAATTGCAATAGATAAGTTTTTGCCGGGTATTTCATGGAAGGTCCGTGTTATAAAATATAATGAAGAGGCGGGTGAATTAGTTTGTGAGATTCTGGATTACAGTGGTATCGGGAATAGTTTGGCAGAGAACATTACTGATCCTTTCTATTTTCAGGGAATTGAAAAGATAAAATTCAGATCAATTGACACTGCTGCTTTTTTAAGATCTGTTGTTCTAAAGGGAAGTTCATCTGTTCAAAAAGTAACGCCGGTAGGAATAAACCTACAGGAAAGACAAGTCGATGAAAATGTTGTGTTGAAAACGATGAAAGTTCCATTTTGGAAAATCAGGTTTTTATATGGCAGTGTAACGTTCCCGATTTTTATAGAGGAAATCAATCAGGAACTGACTTTTGAAATTATGAACCTGGATGTCAGGCCGGAATTTGAAGCCGTAAAGGAGTATTTCAGCAAAATATTAAAGAAGAAGTTGATTGCAGTTGACGTTGTAGTTATACATTCTGTGAATGGTGTTTCTTCTTTTTCAGCCAAATCAGATGATATCAGCAATATAAATGCTGCTTTGATCGAAAGTGTTCGGTTTGAATTCGTCAAGAAGCAAATATTAAAAACAAATGACGAAGCTCTTTTGGGTAAAATGAATACTGTTCAAGACTTACTCGGCCAATATCAATCTTCATTTAATAGTCTGTCATATTCAGAACAGGATTTGCTCAATGATGTTCTGAATATAAAAAAGGCAAAACATTTTCTTCAGCTTAAATGGCTTTCTTCCAGACACGAAGCTAGTATCTTAAAATTAAGATTCGTGTTGCAACCATTTTCGTTTTTATTTCTCCTTTCTGGTGAAAATAAGTATCATGTAATATGGGAAACATTAGATACAGAAGAAGCAACCTTTATCTGGCACTCTGAGAAGTCAGGGGAGGCCTTAAGAAATACGTTGACTGCTGTCGAGAGTGTTATTGGGGAGATTAAAAGGAATGGCCGTCAGCATTTTTTGGAAAAAGAAAGGGAGAACTTTAGGCGTGTTTTACATAACTATTCCGACGCGAAGAAAGGCTTCATTTTATGGAAAGGTTTAATTGAAGAGCTAATCTTATAACGGATTTGGTCGGATAATTTACTTAAACACAAATTGATCTGAATGGCAAATTTATATGTAATAGCAGGATGCAATGGCGCTGGTAAAACAACCGCCAGTTATACGGTACTCCCAGAAATGCTAAACTGTAATGAGTTTGTTAATGCCGATAGCATTGCTGCGGGACTATCACCATTTAAACCTGAAAGTGTGTCGTTCGAAGCCGGCAGAATCATGTTAAATAGAATTTATCAATTAATCGGTGAAAAAGTGGATTTCGGATTTGAAACCACACTCTCAGCGAAGTCGTATATTTCTTTGATCAAAAACGCCCGCGAAGCGGGGTACGAAATTACGCTACTCTATTTTTGGTTGAGTTCACCTGAATTTGCCATGTCCCGTGTTGCCGAGCGGGTAAAGAATGGAGGCCATAATATTCCGAACGATATTATTGAACGCCGGTATTACCGGGGGATTTCAAATCTTATTAGATTATATATTCCGGTTTGTGATAACTGGATCATAATAGACAATACAGGGGCAGATTCCGAGGTGGTTGCCCAAGGCGCTATAAATAAGGAAAAAGCCATAAAAAAAGACGATATTTGGTCTATAATTGTAAGCCAAAGTGCAATCAATGAACAGTGAAAGGGTT
>JAYVXJ010000279.1:0-6825 GCA_043785285.1 Chitinophagaceae bacterium | reverse complement strand
TGAAGGCATGTTGTTAGAAAAGTTTTGCAAAGAAAAGAAATTTAATGTGGAAATAGGTAAATGTGAAAATGTGTTCGGGCGGAAATCTATGCATTCATACTAATTTGTTTTATAAAAAGGTAAACCTGCAAGGCTAAAAAAAGAACTCCGGGATTCTTTATTCCATAAAAAAGCCCTCTGATGGTCGAGGGCTATTATTTTTTTAGAAAAGGAATGCATGTTTATTTTGAGGGTTCTTCTTTGATTTCGGAAGGTGTTTCCTTTGCCGCTGCTCCTGTGGGTGTGGCAGCTTCAGCTTTGTCTGCAGTCTTTTTGCGGCCACCGGCACGACGGGTTCTTTTTCCTGTTTCCTTCGCATCCCCTTTTCCTTTACCGTAGATCTCGTTGAAGTCCACCAGTTCGATCATAGCGGTTTCAGCAGCATCTCCCAGCCGTTTACCCAGCTTGATAATGCGTGTATATCCTCCGGGACGACCGGCTATTTTTTCAGCAATGGTGCTGAAAAGTTCGGTGATCGCTTCTTTATCCTGAAGGTAGCTGAACACTACCCTGCGTTGGTGTGTGGTATTTTCTTTAGCCTTGGTGATCAATGGCTCTACATAAGTTCTGAGGGCTTTCGCTTTTGCCAGGGTCGTAACGATCCTTTTATTAGCGATCAGCTGGGTAGCCAGGTTGCTCAGCAGCGCACTGCGGTGTGAGGCGGTTCGGCCCAGGTTGTTGATTTTGTCTCCGTGACGCATGACGTTTTTGTTTTAATACCTTTGTACCGTGTCAGGAATTACAAGGTTAATTTGAAAATATACTAATTTGAAAATGAAACAGCCAATTATTTTCAAATTAGCCCATTTCCAAATTCCTTACTCATCATCCAGTTTAAGCTTCGAAAGATCCATACCAAAATGAAGCCCTCTTTCATGCAAAACCTGTTCAATTTCCGCCAGGGATTTCTGACCGAAATTCCGGAATTTCATGAGGTCTTCCTGTTCGTAGGTAACCAGCTCGCTCAGACTGTTAATTTTAGCTGCTTTTAAGCAGTTAAAAGCCCTTACGGAAAGATCCAGGTCTTCCAGCGGTGTCTTCAGCACTTTTCGCAGCTGAAGCGTTTGCTCGTCCACCAGGTCTTCTTTCTTTTCTTCCTTATTATCGAAAGTGATATTCTCGTCGGTAATGATCATCAGATGCTGGATCAGGATCCGGGATGCCTGCTTAACGGCTTCTTCCGGATGGATCGTACCATCTGTAGACACTTCCATCAATAATTTTTCGAAATCCGTACGTTGTTCCACACGGGTATTCTCGATGGTATATTTTACGTTTTTGATTGGCGTAAAAATGGAATCGGTAGGAATATAACCGAATACCGCATCCTTGGGTTTGTTATCTTCTGCAGGAACATATCCGCGGCCCTTGCCGACCGTGATTTCAATATCCAGACGGGCTGAGGCATCCATGGTACAGATCAGCAGTCCTGGGTTCATCACTTCAAAGCTCGGCAATACTTCGCCGATGGTTGCTGCGGTGAATTCCGTTTTATTTTTCAGACTGAGGGTGATCTTTTCCTGTGCTACTTCATGATCCACTTTCTTCTTGAAACGTACTTGTTTCAGGTTCAGGATGATTTCCACCACATCCTCCGTTACCCCTTTCAGGGTGGCGAATTCGTGATCAGCTCCTTCAATTTTAACCCCAATGATCGCATATCCTTCCAGAGAGTTCAGCAATACCCTGCGCAGGGCATTTCCGATGGTTACCCCGTAACCGGGCTCCAAAGGACGGAATTCGAACTGTGCTTCGAAATCTGTCGCTTTTTGAAGAATGATTTTGTCTGGTTTCTGGAAATTTAAAATGGCCATATTTAAATTTTCGATTATTTACAAATGATGAATGCTGAAAAAAATGATTACTTGCTATACAATTCCACGATCAGTTGCTCCTTGATATTCTCCGGAACACTTTCCCTTTCCGGATAAGCGATGAACGTGCCTTTCATTTCAGTTTCGTTCCAGTCCAGCCAGTTGATCTTATTGCCTTTCCCTTTGGATGCACTGGTGATGCCGGTATTGCCCTGGGAAGCAGGTTTCAAGCCTATACTATCTCCGGGTTTTAATTGGTAAGAGGGGATGTTCAATACCTCTCCGTTAACCGTAATATGCTTATGTGAAACGAGCTGACGGGCACCGGGACGGGAAGGAGAAATTCCTAAACGATACACGGTATTATCCAATCTGGCTTCCAGCAGGCGGATCAGGTTTTCACCGGTTACTCCTTTGCGACGGGATGCTTCTTCAAACGTTTTTCGGAATTGGCGCTCAAGTACACCATAAGTATACTTTGCTTTCTGCTTCTCCTTTAACTGGACCGCGTATTCCCCTAATGTTTTCCGCTTTTTGGTAGCCCCATGCTGACCCGGCGGATTGCTGTTCTTGTCGAGCCATTTCCCGTTGCCTAAAATAGGCTCACCGAACTTGCGACAAATCTTGGTCTTCGGACCGATGTAACGTGCCATAAATATATTTCAGATTTTTGAGTACCCGGACAGGATTATGAAAAATCTTAAAATGGAATCCTGCCCAGCTTGATTATATAATACCGGTGTCGCTAATTGATTCAACGTCCCGGGGAATTCACTAAACCCTTCTCTTTTTTGGTGGACGGCAACCGTTGTGCGGCAACGGCGTAACGTCCTTGATCATCACCACCTCTATTCCGTTATTGGCCAGGGAGCGGATGGCGCTTTCCCTTCCGGAACCCGGACCTTTTACATACACATCCACGCGTTTCAATCCTGCATCGAGTGCCGTTTTAGCTGCATCCGCAGAAGCCATCTGGGCCGCGTAAGGTGTATTTTTCTTGGATCCTTTAAATCCCATCTTACCTGCACTGCTCCAGGAAATGAGCTGACCGTTCTTATTGGTAATGCTGATGATAATGTTGTTAAAACTTGCAGATACATGGGCGTCTCCGTACGCATCCACTTTAACCACTCTTTTTTTTGAAGCGGCTTTTGCGCTGGTTTGCTGTTGTTGTGCTTTTGCCATTGTTCGAAATAGGTAATCTGGTTTTTTAATAATCCCGGTTAACCCGGAATGAATCAACTCTCCACCCGCACCCGGTATCTGAAATTGATTCTGAAAATGGTGCTATATAATCAGCATCCCATTCAGGATGCTGATTAAATTACTTTTTAGGTGCTTTCTTTTTACCCGCAACTGTTCTGCGTTTTCCCTTACGCGTGCGGCTGTTGGTGCGTGTACGCTGACCACGAACCGGCAGACCCTTACGATGACGCACACCACGATAACAGGCGATATCCAGTAAACGCTTGATACTCATCTGTACTTCGGAACGAAGCGCACCTTCTACTTTCAATTCATTCGTGATGATATTCCGGATGGCATTCAGTTCATCATCGTCCCATTGGGAAACTTTTTTATCCACGCTGATAGCCGCCTTGGAAAGGATATACCTGGCTGTGGAAGGACCGATCCCATAAATATAGGTCAACCCGATTTCACCTCTTTTATTCTTTGGTAAGTCTACACCGGCAATACGCGCCATCTTTTATTTTTTATTTCTGAATTGATCAATTGCAATACGGAGGAATTATCCCTGACGTTGTTTGAAACGGGGGTTCTTCTTATTGATGATATACAGTTTCCCTTTGCGGCGCACGATCTTACAATCTACACTGCGTTTTTTTATGGATGCCCGGACTTTCATATTTACTAATTTTACTAGTCTTTTTACTTATATCTGAAGATGATTCTTCCTCTTGTTAAATCATACGGACTCATTTCCACACCCACTTTATCTCCTGGCAATATCCGGATGTAATGCATCCTCATTTTCCCTGAAATGGTGGCAAGAATTTCATGTCCGTTTTCGAGCTTCACCTTGAACATGGCATTAGAAAGTGCTTCCACAATAGTACCATCCTGTTTAATGAGCGCTTGTTTAGCCATAGATTTTGGGAGCGCAAAGATAATATTACTCAGCGAAAGAATAAAATTTCGACCGATAAAAATCCATTTAACCGGCAACCCGACCCCGAAAAGGGGTAAAAACCCGGAAAAGAGGGCTTAATCCCGGGTAAGATCGACTTTTGTCATGTCGTGGTATAAATTCTGGAGCTCATGAACACCGATAGGGCGATTGATATGACGGCGATCCTCCCGGTACCATATCTCGAAATTACTGAAATGGTCTTTTTCCGGCAGAAGTATGCGAAAGGGGCCCCGTAAATATTTAACCGATTTGTCCCCATTAATCTCCTTGCTGAACTTCAATTTTTGCAGTTGGTCATCATCTAAGGGGATCGCATAAAGATCAACCGGGGCATACCAGAACTCCTGTTCGCCATTATGGATGCGAACCAGTTTATCTTCATGGTCCAGCTCAATAACATCTCCCTCGAACCGCATACCGTCATAGTCTACCTGAACAATATCGCCGACTTTGGTTTCATGAAATTTGATCATATGGCCGTCTTTTGAGGATATGAATATAAAAAAATTATACCAAAGGGATCGGCTCCTCAATTTCCGGCAGGATATATTGTTTTCCGTTATCCTCAGAAACCTTAAAGAGAACGTCCCACAATGTCCATGCCCGGCCATGGAATAACCGCCAGGATAATGATCAGGGCCAGCAGGAAAAGCCAGAAAGCTCTTTTATATTTCAGGGGGTCTTTAAGTTGTTTTTTTACCATCCCTCTTCCAAGGGTAATCAGCGTGGTTGCTACCAACATGCCCACCGGATGTTCAATCCAGAAAAACCGGTAGAATTTATCTTTCATGAGATGAACGCCTTCAGGAAGTCCCGCGCTTAACACTCCATAACGTCCAAAAAATAAAAGATATAATCCAATCAGTAACGTGATGTGTGCACTGATCATGGTAAAAAGCCAGAGTTTGGCATCTCCATCCCGCAACTCTTTATTTTTCTTCCAGCCAGAAAAACTTTGTATGATGGACAATAAGAGTAGTACCAGAATGATCCAACGGAAAATACTGTGAACCTCCAAAAGGACAGCTTGCATATAAAAAATTTAGGGTGAAATTAAATCTTTTCCTGATGCAACCGCCCGGGAACCACACGGAATGATTGTAGTTTTGTAGTATGTCATCCTTTTACAGACCCTTTTTTATATCCGGACTCGTTTTTACAACGATGCTGGGTGCCTGCGGGAATGGTCCCCGTGTTTCTCCTGAATCACCCGTTGAAATGAATCCGGCCTATGCCAGTCTCAACGACAGCATCAATTTATTTCCGAAAGATGCCTCCCTTTACCTACGACGGGCTACCCGCCTTTCCCTGGCCAATGCCCATGAACTGGCTTACGATGATTTCAAAAAAGCCTGGTCACTCCAGCCTTCTGTGGAAACAGGATTGCCGTATGCAGCCAACCTGCAGATCCTGGGTAAACATGCTGAAAGGCTTATCCTGCTGAAAGCCTGCGCTACGCAATTCCCTGCAAACCAACAACTGCAGCGGCTTTTGGCAGATGCCTATTCCGGAACCGGAAACCGGGATCTTGCCCTTAAACAATACCATGAAATATTGAAAAGAGATCCGGAGGATTTTGAAAGCTGGTATGAACAGGCGCTCCTGCTGGAACAATTGAAAGATACGGCAGGCGCTATAAACTCCCTGCAAAAGGCTTATGCTCTTCAGGGTGTGGCTACTTATGGACTTGAACTGGCCCACCTGTATGCTGAACAAAAAAATGCAAAAGCATTGGAGATCTGTAATTATATCCTGAAACAGGATTCCGGATCCCTGTTAATAGATCCCCTCTTTATCAAGGGCATTTATTATGCTAACGTGAAACAATATCCGCAGGCTATTGTCCAATTTGACTCTTGTATCCAACGCGATTGGAAAACCACCGATGCTTACCTGGAAAAAGGGATAGCCTACTACCACCAACAGAATTATAGTGCCGCCATCAATACGTTCAATATGGCCATCACCGTTTCCAATACAGACCCTGATGCCTATTATTGGCTTGGCAGGTGTTATGAGGCAACCCACCGGAAAACAGATGCGATCAGTAATTATCACAAGACGCTCTCACTGGATAAACGTTTTACAGATGCAAAAGAGGCCATTGAAAGACTTCAATCCGGATTTGGGGATGCTTCACACTAAGAGTACATTTGTTATCATCGGAATTTTCAATTAAATAAATCCATTGCACATGCCCCTTGTTGCTCCATCTCTGCTCGCATCCGACTTTCTTCATCTGGCAGATGTTTGTAAACTGGTGAATGAAAGCGAAGCCGACTGGTTTCATCTGGATGTAATGGACGGACGGTTTGTACCGAATATCAGTTATGGAATTCCGATCATCGAACATATACGGAAAGTAGCTAAAAAGCCCTGCGATGTGCACCTGATGATCGAGGAGCCGGAAAAACTAACACCCGCTTTTAAAAAAGCAGGTGCCGATATGCTCATCGTTCACCTGGAAACCTGCAGGAATCTTCACAGTAATATTCAGCAGATCCGCGCGCTCGGCATGAAGCCGGCAGTAGCTGTCAATCCGCATACCCCCGTCGAATTGTTGAAAGATATTTTATTCGATCTCCACCATGTGTTGATCATGACGGTAAATCCGGGATTCGGAGGACAATCCTTCATTCCACATTCCCTGGAGAAAGTGCGTGAGTTGAAAAAAATGATCCTGAGAACCGGAAAAGAAATTCTGATTGAAGTAGATGGAGGCATAACGGTAGATAATGCGGCTAGTCTCGTGGAAGCAGGAGCAGACGTACTTGTAGCCGGCTCCACCGTTTTCCAGGCCAAAGACCCGAAACAGGTTAT
>JAYVXJ010000278.1:0-2028 GCA_043785285.1 Chitinophagaceae bacterium | reverse complement strand
ATTAATTCTGCAAAGCTGGAAATGAATGCCGTTGATTTCGCCTGTTATATTGCGCAGCTTACCCATTCAAAACTTACTGGTGTTTTCCTGGAAAATGTACCTGAGGCAGAAATACCTGAATTGAAAAATATTTTCGGTAATCCATATGTGGAAACCATCGTTGCAGAAGACATCCCGGAGAATAAAAAGAAAAGAGAATCCGCTGAAGTAAATATCCGGAATTTCAATGAAGCCTGTATGAACAGGGGGGTTAATTGTTGCATACATCGTGACGGGCGTTTACCGGGTAAAGAAATAATTGCTGAAAGCCGGTATGCTGATCTGATTATTGTGAATGCGGAAACTTCATTTGAGGATAAAATTGAAAGCACACCAACCCATTTCGTAAAAGATATTCTGATCAATGCGGAATGTCCGGTACTCATTGCCCCGCTAAGTTTTGATGGGATTGACGAAATACTTTTTGCTTATGACGGTGGTCCATCATCCATTTTCGCCATCAAACAATTCACCTATCTTTTTCCTGAGTTGGCAAATAAAAAAGTCACATTATTACATATTGATAAAAAGGAGGATCCAGAGGATCATTGGAAAGAAAAAGTCGGTGATTTAATTAAAACACATTATTCCCATGCCGGTTTCGATGTTTTACACGGGAAAGCAGGTGAAGAATTGTTTAAATACCTGCTCGGTAAGAAGAATGTTTTTATCGTGATGGGAGCGTTTGGCCGCGGCATGCTTTCCAGTTTGTTCAAACCCAGCGCAGCTGACCTGGTCGTTAAGGTGGTTAGTCTCCCTATATTCATTGCACACAATAAATAATTACAGAAATGAATGGCGGAATAATAGACCTGCCTTTTTAATGAGTTGTTCCTGTAATTGCAATATGCGCATCGTGGCTAAGATCTTATATAATTTCTTTACCTATTTAGGAAGTTTTAATTTATCCGGGTTCTTCATGCCGGTACTTATTAATCGCAAAAATGCTTTTGATTTTTTCTCTTCCACCCGGAATAAATGAATATCATCCGGTTTAAAATTCCTGGCAATTTTTTGGGAAACGGAATCCATTTTCTTTAACCCTGTTCTAATAACCGTAATAATTTTTTTTTTCATCTTGCTGATTTTGGATGGGCAGGATAATAGGGCTGAAAATAAATATAAATGAACTCCCGGTTTAAATGAAAGGAATCAGAAGCAAGGAGGATTTAAGCGATAAAATGAATACGATCAGGCAGGCCGGTAATGCTGTATTAACGCAATTCGGCCATAATTTTTCAGCACCCCATTATCAACGAATTCAACATCGCCTTCGTTTTCCAGTACTTTTTCGATTATATCATCCACTGCATCTTTAATATAAAATGGGTATGCCATATTTAAATCATCTTTATAAATACGCCCGGCATTGGCTCCCTGGCGGGCAGCAAAAATAAAGTCTTTTTCCACGACCAATAGCCGGCTGATTTCTCGTGAAGCTGCTGACCATACTTCCTTAATGCCATGGATAAGCCTTTTTTCATTCGCGGCTTTTTCGAGTTGCTGTAATACCTCCTGTTCTTTGATTTTTCGCCAATTGACCAAATGGGGTTCCATCGCCTGATGGATTTCAGCTTCTGTTGCTTCCATAAAGTTGCCATGAATATAACCAGCGATACTTTTTTCATTTTTGGTCATTTTTTTGAAATGTCCACTCGTTCTTTTGGCTCCCATCACAAATACTGGCAGCGAATATGCTTTCAATAAGGTTGAAAGTCTTTCATCCATATGGTAAAGAAATTTATTTAGTAATACTTCCTTGTAACCGGCAGGATCAGTAAAATGTGTCATTTTCTCCGGCATATCCCTTTTATAAGCAGCTATATTGTCCGACACTTCAGATTTAATAAGGCTAAGCGAGGATGACCTGCCCAGATACATTCTGGAGGATTCGCCACTTAACAGCAGGACTAAAAACCGGATATTCAGTTTTTTGCTATATATCAGATCCCGGATTTCAAAAGACTCATCAATCACCAGTTTTTCTTC
>JAYVXJ010000277.1:0-2030 GCA_043785285.1 Chitinophagaceae bacterium | reverse complement strand
TATTATCTCGCATATCCAATTTGGCTATCGACAAGAGATATGTCAAGAGTTGGTTTATTAATGCTCAACAAAGGCCAATGGAATGGCAAACAAGTAATAAACGAAAAGTGGGTAGAAGAAATGATAAGACCTATTACATCTTATACAGAAGTAAATAATAACACACCAGCTTTTAGAGGTTCAGATTTTTATTTTGGTTATGGGCTTTATTGGTGGATATGGCAAAACACAAATGATTATCGCTTTACTGGCGGATATTCAGCTCTGGGAGCTGTTGGACAATCTATTTCTATATTTCCTTCAATTGACGCAATTGTTGTTTATAAAACAAAAGACATTTATGACAGAGAAACAGCGTATCCTGCAAGATTTTATTTATTGAGAAAAGCAGTTCAATGTTTTCAAAAATAAAATGGTGCGACAAAAAAACCTGCCCATAACAATGGGTTTTGTGCTAGTTGGGCTGACGTAATAACAATCAACATTTGTATATCTCGTCCTGAAATAGGTTGTCTACTGCTGTTAGGCTGATTTATTGAATTCAATTGAATTCACCTCACCGCCATCCCATATACCGAACAAATCTTCTATTTTTCTGAACCGGAATTCGAAAATCTTTCGCAGCTGTCTTTCCACGAATAATCGGTTTGCAATATTCCCAAAAAAGCCAAATGAATTACGATAATGGACGATGTCAGTCATCTCAACGCCACCATCAATAACGCTGAAGTGATGTTGATGATGCCATAGCCGATAGGGACCAACACGTTGCTCATCAACAAAAAAAAGCTTGTCCTGCACATGTGTAATCTCTGTCATCCAATAAATGGGAATGCCCATTAGCGGCCTGACATTGTATTCGATGATCTGTCCAGGGTACATTTTTGTATTATGTTGATTTGATACAATAGTGAAACCCAGATTTTGAGGTGTAATGGCTTGCAGGTTAGTCGCGTCTGAAAAAAAAGACCAGGCATTTTCCATGCTAGTTGGAATCTTTTGAACGGTTATTAATGAGAAAGTCGCCATATTAATTATCAAACTTGTTAGCTATCAGAATTTCCGTGAAATCGTTGATTTCGGTGGCCAATTGAAAAATCAATTCGCTTTCCAGAGGTTCATAAATTCCCTTATCCTCCATGTCTGAAGAGAGTTCTTTAAAAGGTATCAGTACCAGGACGTGTGGCTCGATATACTCATAGTGCCTATCAGCTGTCAAACCCCTGACTTGGACATATTTGTAACCCATTTGTTTTAATTTGATCAAAGCTCTCACGTCCAAAACAACAGTTCCAAGTTTTGCCTCCGAAATCCCTTTTCTCATATCAAACCATTAATAGATTGAGTAAAATGTGTTGTTTATCAATTAATACACCGGTAGTAACAGTCATAAAACCACTAAGAGATAAATTTAAACAAAAATCGCAATTAATGAGAATATCCGTTACATTTGTGTTTAATTTCTATACTACAAATATAAACAAAAAAATGGATTCATTCTCCATTTCTGAGTTAGCTCAATATTCCGGGATAAAGTCCCATACAATCCGGATATGGGAGAAGCGTTACCGTGCTTTGGAGCCAAATCGTTCATCGGGAAATACGCGGCATTATGATTCCGAGCAGTTAAAAAGGCTTCTGAATATATCAGGTTTACTCGATTCGGACTATAAAGTATCCGAATTATGTACTATGCCGGATGAAAAGCTGAAGGCGCTGAGTAGAAAAATGCTTGATGTAACAACTCCTGCTCCAACGGAATACTTTGTTTCGCAGCTGATTGCAGCAGCCTTAACTTATGACGAACCCCAGTTTGTAAATATCTTTTCGCATTGTCTGCTGAGGTATGGCTTGAAAGGCGCTTATCTGCATGTGCTTTATCCGGCGCTGACCCGTATAGGGCTTATGTGGTTGAATGAGTCACTGCCTACTGCGAATGAACATTTCATCAGTAATTTGATTCGTCAGAAACTCTTTACAGCAATTGATTCCTTACCACCTCCAAAACCCGGTAGCCCCACCTGGATATT
>JAYVXJ010000276.1:0-2031 GCA_043785285.1 Chitinophagaceae bacterium | reverse complement strand
ATTACCGGGGTTTGCCTTCGGATAAACAATATGTGGCGCCCGCCGGTAAAAAGCAATCAAAAGTTAGCAAGGCGATGGCGATCGAACTGGATAAAGATTTGTCAACAACCTGTTATGCAGAATCGAAAGACGGGATCCATTGGGTGAAACCGGTTTTGAAATTGCATAAGATCGACGGCGATTTTGAAAACAATATCATTCTCGCCAGGGAATCGGCAACACATAATTTTTCACCCTTCCTGGACAGCAGGCCCAATACCCCACCGGATCAGAAATATAAAGCGATGGGAGGAACTTCGGAAGGGGGCGGATTATTTGCTTTTGTTTCATCCGACGGCATTCACTGGAAGAAATTCAAAAACGAACCCATTACCAAAAACGGAATGTTTGATTCCCAGAATGTCTGTTTCTGGTCCGAAAGCGAAGGACTATATGCTTGTTATTTCCGTACCTGGTCAGGTACCGGATATAAGGGTTACCGCACCGTCAGCCGCATCACTTCCCCTGACTTTCTTCATTGGTCTGAACTGGTGGCCATGACTTTTGGCGATACGCCTCCCGAACAACTTTATACGCAGCAGACCAGCCCGTATTTCCGGGCGCCGCAAATTTATATTGCGATCGGCGGAAGGCTTATGGAAGGCCGCCAGGTGCTGACTGCTGAACAAGCCGCAAAATTAAAAGTGGAACCGGGATATTTTCATGATGTGTCGGACGCCTATTTTATGACGACCCGCGGAGGAAGTACCTACAGCCGGATGTTTCTGGAGTCGTTCATTCGCCCGGGAACCGGCCTGAGCAATTGGGTTTCACGAACAAACTATCCTGCGCTGAATGTGGTACAAACCGGTCCTGAAGAAATGTCGGTCTATGTGAATCAAAACTATGCCCAGCCAACCGCATGCCTCGAACGTTATACGTTAAGGCTCGATGGTTTTACTTCTGTATATGCGCCTTATAAGGGGGGTGGCGTCATTACCAAACCCTTTACTTTTTCCGGTAAAGAGCTGGAGATTAATTATGCAACTTCTGCGGCGGGAGAGATCCGCATAGAAATACAGGACGAAAAAGGAGAACCCATTCCGGGATTTACCATGAAAGACACGCAGCACCTGATCGGTAATGAAATATCGAGGACCGTATCCTGGAATGGAAACCAAAACCTGGAGGCACTGGCTTCCAAACCGGTTCGTTTGCATATCTATCTGAAGGATGCCGACCTGTATTCTTTGAGATTTAAATAAGTTCAGTTGCGGGCCCTGGCAAAAATCCTGAATTTTGATCATCGTTAATTCCAAAAGGATGAAATATTTGCTTTTGATTTTCATCTCCGTTTTTCTTTGTCCGCCATGGAGTAAGGCGGAAAAGGATCTGCAGGCTTCCGTTTCTGCGCTTTTTCCCGACACGGCCCGTCCCGGGAACGATATGGGCCTCCTCAGCCCCTGGCAATTGCTGGTGGATGATTATCTGATAGAGAAAAAAGAAAATGTTCAACGGGTATATCATCCCTTTACAAAAAATCGGCAAAATCCTGTACTCGTTGCGGATAAACCCTGGGAAGGCCGGATGATTTATGTATACGGCACCGTGTTGCCGGGAGAAAAAGGAAAAGGATACCGGATCTGGTACCATTCGTGGAATCATGAATACCGGAATCTGTATGCAACGAGCAAAGATGGCCTGACCTGGGAAAAACCGGACCTGGGAATCATTGGTTATAATGGTTCCAAAGCAAATAATATTTTCTTCCGGCGAACGAAGGAAGATCATTTGCCGCAGGTTATTTATACTCCATGGGAAAAAGATCCCGGCCGGCGGTACAAGTTGCTTAATTATGATTACGGACGCACGAAACCCGATCATCTAGTAAGTGGTTTTTGGGGCGCTTATTCACCCGATGGCATTCACTGGACGGACGTGGCCCATAACCCTGTTCTCAAAGATCCGGGTGATGTCGGCAATTTCGTATGGGACGGGCATGCGCGGCGGTATATTGGTTATCCGAAAATATTTGCGCCCGTGCGGGGATAC
>JAYVXJ010000275.1:0-2031 GCA_043785285.1 Chitinophagaceae bacterium | reverse complement strand
ATTGCCGGTCAAATTGCTCTTCCGGAGAGGGGTCCCTGATCAGGTTGCCGGTTTGTTCCATAACCAATTATTTAGAACAAAAGTATTTCCCGATCAACAAGAAGAGGATGACCAAATAAGGGAAGCGATATGATTTAAATCATTTTCCGGCATGACCGGGGCCTTTATGCTTATCCGTTTAACGCCATCCGGCTACCGATTGCGGGGGAGATCATCGTTTCCTGAATACACCGTCTCTTTGTTTATCAATACTTCCACCTTCGTAGGCGCAAACACCCATGCGTGGTGAATTGACTAGAGGCATGGCGGCATAATCAGCAAAATCATTGCAGGTTTTTTCATGCAGCTTACCGCATTTTTTACAAAAGGCGTCTTCTTCATCACCCAGGCACACGCTGCATAAAGTGGTTGCCGGTTCTTTGCCGCAGGTTTCGCATAATATTTCCGGAGGTTCGTTGCGGGATAGTAATATAATTTTTTTGTCAGCTTTTACCGGGTATTCCCCCGCTACGATTAGTACCAGTGATGTCGTACTGCCGAAGTCGTACTTGTATTCAATTTTTCATATTCTTCTCCAAAGCCATTTTGGTTTTGCGGCTCATTGGTATTTCTCCAGGATCATCCTGCTCTGCTCGATGCCCGTAGAAAGGTGGCAGAAGCGGCAAAAAGAAATGGAAAATTTGCTGCAACCGTTGGTAATCTCCACAATGCAGGAGCGCTGCTGGATATGGGATATAAATTTATAAATCTCGGAGCCGATGTGCTAGGTTTGACAGCCTACTGCAATAATATAATCAATGTATTCCATGAAACCGGTGAACCAGGAGCAAGCAATAAGAAATACGAGCGCAAACCTTATTGAGTTGAAGAAAATAAAATAATGAAGGGAGAAGCAATTTCATACGTGTATGCATGTTAAAGAATTGTTGAGTCTGAAAAGCAAAATAGTATTGGTTACAGGAGGTTCCGGTAATTATGGAAAATGTATAGTAGAAGGACTGGCAGAAGCGGATGCCACGGTCATTACCACCTCGCGCAATATTGAGCAGGCCGAAAAAACTGCCAAATTATTTCGGGACAAGGGATTTACCGTTCATGCTATGCAGGCAGACCAGGTTGATCATGACAGTGTAACATTGTTAAAGAAAAATATTGTAAAACAATTTGGCAAATTGGATGTGTTTGTAAATAATGCAGTTTCAAGACCCATGACAGGGTATAATGCGCCTATAGAACAATTTGCAGCATCAATGGCGGTAAATGCTACAGGCATGATGGACCTGTTAAGGGAAATGACCGACCTGATAGCAAGGAACAAAGGTGGCAGCATAATCAATATCAGCTCTATGTTTGGCATGTTTGGACCGGATCTTACCAATTACATAGGCACAGACATGGGCGACCTTGCGCCTGATTACTTCTTTCATAATGCGGGCCTTATTAATCTGACACGTTACATGACAAGAATGTTGGCCGATAAAAATATCCGTTTCAATTGTATAAGCCCGGGCGGATTATTTAATAACCAGCCTCCGCCTTTTGTAGAAAATTATTGCAAAAGAGTCCCGCTTAGAAGAATGGCAAACAGGGATGATATAAAAGGGTTAGTAGTACTTCTGGCATCCGAAGCCGGTGCTTATATCAATGGCGAGAACATCTTAATGGATGGCGGCATGCATGCATAATTAATTATTGGCTTGGGCATAAATAAATCTATAGGTATATACGTTTAGGTTGCACTATTTTCGAATCGGTTTTAGCCGTTTCGGATCGTTGGTAACCATCTTTACAATAAGGTTATGGAAGATCGTATCCATATTATTACGCCTGCTATATCTATACTGATATTCGTCCAGGTATCCTTCCAACCTTTCCTTGCTACAATGATGGTGAATTCCTCTTAGCCACCCGTTAAGGTTCATAATGTGTATATGGAGGTCAGGGAAATTTTTACCATCGTTTGAAGGAATCTGTTTCAATTTCCTGTACGCTTTCTTGAAAGGCAAATACCCCAGAGCACGATTAGATTTA
>JAYVXJ010000274.1:0-2031 GCA_043785285.1 Chitinophagaceae bacterium | reverse complement strand
TGATATTGCCAGGTGGCAGGCTGCAGCGGATGCCGCCAATGCGGTTATTAACCTGAACAGGTACAGTCTGGTGTCCTGGGCCAGTTATAAAAGCATGTTCATCAAATACGATCCTGCAAATACGGAAAATATTTTCGTTACTATTAATCAGGCAGGAAAACCTACAGAAGGACATCAGGACAGCTATCCATGGCCCGGACTGACTTTCGAATACTGCATTATGCCTTTTATCAGAGGCGGAAATATCATGTATACACCAACCCAGCAAATGGTGGATTCCTATGAAACGCTGGATGGGAAATTAATCACGGATCCAGGCTCCAATTATGATCCGCAGAACCCTTACGCAAACCGGGATCCCAGACTGGATGTTGATATCTTCCATCAAGGTTCCAAAATGAATCAAAGCTCCATTGATTTTACGGATCCAAACGGCCTGGATTTTAACCAGAATCAGACGGTTACCGGGTACCTGCTTGGTAAATTCGTTGATCCTTCCGTATATGATGCTACCGGACTCACAATCGGTTCCGGTCAGGGAAACCAGCCCTGGATCTACATTCGCTACGCGGAAATATTATTGAACTATGCAGAAGCCATCAATGAAGCGCTGGGACCGACAAGCGCCTATGCAGCCATCAACGAGGTCCGTAACAGGGCGGGAATGCCCGGTCTGCCTGCCGGTTTATCCCAAAGCGCGATGAGATTGAGGATTCAGAATGAAAGAAAAGTGGAACTTTCTTTTGAAGAACATCGCTTCTGGGATGTAAGAAGATGGAAAATAGCTGCCACCGTCAATAATTTTACTGCCATGGGTGTAGCAATCACGAATGTTGGCAATGTATTACATTACAGTTATGTGGTTCCCAATACAGGCGGCAACCTGGATTACGATCCGGTTCGGGTATTTAAGGATCCGGTAAATTATTTTTTCCCGATACCGTTAAGTGAAATTGCAGCAGATCCGAGTTTGGTTCAAAATCCCGGTTATTAAGCAAATATGAAAAGGTATTTTTTCCTGGTTTTTTTTATCAGTTGTTCTATCCGTTCATTTTCCGGCGACAGCTTATCGGTTTGTTCGCCCTCTGGAAAAATATGTGTGAAAATATGGATGGAAGAAAACCTGAAATATCGGGTTTATGAAAATGGAAACTCAATCCTTGAGCCATCGGAGATAGGAATGGTTCTAAAAAACAATATCAGTTTATTTTCAAAAAATCAAATCGCATCTCATTCTGTAAAAAAAATATCCGGTCAGATTATTTCGCCTGTACCGGAAAAAAGGAAATTGATTGCGGATAATTATAACCTGCTCTCTATTAATTTTCGTAAGGCTTGCAAAATAGAGTTCCGGGTTTATGATGATGGCCTGGCTTACAGATTCCTCACGAGTTTCAGGGATTCCATTATTGTCAACAATGAGGTCGCGGACTTTCATTTTCCAAACCAGCCTGAAGTTTATTTTCCGGGCATCCATAAAAGGGATGATGCCGATATCTTTCATACGAGTTATGAAGAATTATTTAGTCAAAGAAAAATGGCGGATATCGGAAAAGCTGAACTTGCTTTTAACCCGGTGCTGGTTAGTCCTGCCACCGGACCCAAGATCGGCATCACCGAATCGGATCTGGAAGATTACCCGGGTATGTTTTTATCAGGTACCGGTTCCGCTGCGCTGAAGGGAGAGTTTGCGCCATATCCGCTGGAAGAGAAAATGACGGGTGGCGATTACCCACAGGCATTGGTGACTAAAAGAGCAGATTATATAGCGCGAACAAAAGGGACAAGAAGTTTTCCATGGAGGGTGCTCATTGTTGCGGATCATGATAAGGATCTTCCTTCCAATGACCTCGTTTACCGGCTTGCCCCACCATCAAGAATTGGCGATGCTTCCTGGGTTAACCCGGGAAAAGGCACCGACGAATGGACAATCAATGTTAATCTCTTCAACGTGGCATTCAGATCGGGTGTTAATACCGCTTCTTATAAATACTATATTGATTTTGCGAAAAGGTTTGGTTTTAACCGGAT
>JAYVXJ010000273.1:0-2034 GCA_043785285.1 Chitinophagaceae bacterium | reverse complement strand
TGCTCTATGCCACTTCAGTATATACACCCAGTAATGCTCCAACCTATTGGGGGCTATATAACAATATCAGGGCGAGTAATTTATTCATTTCAAAAGTTAACGCTTCAGCACTCGATAATGCCTGGAAAAAACAAAGATTGGGCGAAGCCAGGTTTTTAAGGGCGTACTTCTATCAGGTATTGTGGACGCATTATGGAGGAGTTCCCCTTATTACGGATGTTTTGAATCAGGATCAGGGGGATTCGATTTTCAGGTCACGAAACACGGAGGAGGAAACAGTTAAATTTATTACTGGTGAATGTGCAGCAATAGCGGACGATTTGCCAATTCAGACAGAAGCAGGAAGAGCTACGAAGGGGGCTGCACTCACGCTAAAAGCCTGGTGTGAATTGTTTGAAGCCAGTCCATTAAAAAATCCATCTAATGACAAGAGCAAATGGGCAACAGCTGCTGCTACAAACAAACAAGTTATAGACCTCAATACATATGGTTTATTTCCTGATTACAACACTCAGTTTTTTGAGGGAAACAATGATAATGTGGAAACTATTTTTGCTAAAAAATATTTAGGCGGAACAACGCTGGGAGGCGGCAGAGAAGGCTTGCAGGGTACCTGGATCGTTGGAGGGTTGCAACGTGCATATGGTGGCGTTGATCCTACTCAGGAGCTGGTTGATGAATATGAAATGTCTAATGGGCTCCCTATTACCGATCCCGCCTCAGGCTATGATCCACAAAATCCGTACAAGAACAGGGAAAAGAGATTTTATCAGTCCATTGTGTATGATGGATCAATGTGGTTAGGTTTTGAAGTAGTCATCCGGCATGGCGCAGGCAGCAGAGATGAAACGGATCTAAGCAATATTAATGAGTCAACAAATACAGGGTATTATTTGCTTAAAGGGTTGAACCCCAAATATGCTATCAATGGGAATAATCAGCAGAACAGCGCCAACTTTATCATATTCAGATACGCAGAAGTATTACTTAGTTATTCAGAAGCACAGAATGAGGCAGTAGGTCCGGATGCTTCTGTGTATGATATGATCAATCAAGTGCGGCAACGGTCAGAATTACCTGCTTTGCCTTTAGGTTTAAACCAGGATCAAATGCGTGAAGCAATACGCCGGGAACGTAGAGTGGAGCTTGCTTTTGAAGAAAAGCGCTGGTATGATTTAATAAGGTGGAAAACGGCGGAGACAAACCTGAACGGCAACCTGCATGCCATGTTGATTGAGAAGGAGAATAATATATGGGTATATAAAATTATACTGGCAGCCGAGGGGGCAAGAATATTTTATCCCGGGAAAAATTATCTATATCCCATACCACAATCAGCAATAGATAAAAACAAAAATTTAGTCCAGAATCCGAATTACTGATCATTATTCCATTCGATGCAGCCGCTCTCCCTTCCTGCAGACGAACTGGAATTTGAGGCACGATAAATAATATAAATTCTTTTTACGAATAAATCCTGGAACATGAATGATATCAGCGTTATTGGTTCGGTCAAAAGGTTTTTTAAGTACCCTCCTCGTTTACAGGGCATTGGTCAACTGTTTTCCTTTTTGCCTCTTCTTTTGCTGTTTTGTGCAATGGTTTTTATTGTCCCGGTCTCCAGGGCACAATTTCGGGCAGCTGTGGTGAAGGTGGATATTACGCCGTCAGACTCCCAATACCTTCTTGGCTATAATGAACGAAAGTCAACCGGTGTTCTGGACCGGATCTATCATCGCATTGTGGCAATTGATGACGGGACAACACCGTTTTTTATCGTATCATCAGACATCTGTCTTTATTCTCCTTCCGAGTACGATAAGGTGGCAGCTAAACTTCAGAAAAAATATGGGATCAATCCATTAAATGTGTGGTGGTCAGTCACGCATACACATTCAGCGCCCGAGCTTGGAATTGGCGGTTTATATGGTATTTACATGGGCGATCGTATCAGGCACAACATCGATACGGCTTATACCGAAATGGTGGAACAGAAATTAATTGATGGAATTTTAGAAGCCCGTAAAAACCTCA
>JAYVXJ010000272.1:0-2036 GCA_043785285.1 Chitinophagaceae bacterium | reverse complement strand
CGGACTGACTGTTGAATAGAAGCCCAGGAGATGAGCGCTGTTGAAAAAAGGAGCACCATCTAACAGGATCAGGTTCTGATCTGAATTACCGCCCCTTACACTAAAACTGCCGGCACCTTCGCCGATGGTAGAAATTCCCGTTTGCAGGGTCAGCGCTTTCACTATGTCGGCCTCACCAAAAACCAGGGGTGTTTTTCTCAACCGGGCCGGATTGATGTTTACCGTACTCATACTGATTTCAGATATATTGGCATCCTTTGCCTTGTGCTCTATGGTTACTTCCGGCAATTCTGTTGGCGGTCTTTTTTTAATTCAATAATAAGGCTGTCCAGATCCGCAATATAAATGACCTGGGAGACCCTTTTATACTCGACAGAACTAAAAAAAAATTATATTTATCGATTGCCAGATAAAAAGTAAACAGGCCATGCTGATTTGTAACCGTTGACTTCTTAATAAAAGGAATACTAACGGTTACCCCTTCAAGAGGCAGTCCGGAGTCCGGATCAACGACCTTTCCCTTAAATTCAAGGGATTGAGCCTTTGCCCCAACAGAGAATCCAAATAACAGCAGGAAAAAAATGTTTTATTTACTAATGGCATAAAATCGTTAATGCATCATGTTGCCATGATCAGAACAATACCCGAATGGAAAAAATAATGATTGAGAAATGCCAATTCAATAAAAACCCATCCTGGCTTGTAGAGGGTATGGTTCCATTTACGGCAATAATTTTTATATAATCTGGCTGCCAGCGTGAAATTTGCAACCCTTCGGGAATAACCCGGATCATAATTATACCTGTGCGGATAAATAAATGTTTGCAAAATCCTAATTCAGCAATAGTTCATCGGTAAAAACCCAACCCGGTTTATTGGGAGAATTGCCCCATTTGGGAGATTTCTTGACACTAACTGCAATGATCTTTATATAACTGACGCGGATGGCTGGAAATTTACATTCTTCAAGGAATAAGGATGGGATATCCCCTTTAACCGACGCCACTGGTTTGGTGGTTTTCAATAATTTTAAATGTGCTTTGTCATTGCCGCCCCATATTAGCAACTCCACGGGCGGATAAATATCAAACGAATTGTTTTTTAGCATATGCAGACCAACCACACGCAGTTTAACCGGTTTAAAAAATTGCAAAAGCAATTCCATGTCTTTTTGAAAGCCCAGCCATTTACCGCTGCCAAATCCCAGATCGCCGGTAACCTGATCCGATAACATTTTGGGTCCTTCCCCCTTATATGAATCCGCCGGGAAACTGATAAAAATGATGCTGTCCGGCCGGTACGTACTTTTATAAAATCCATAACTGATCGAGTCGCTTCCCAGCCAGGTGGTTTTAAAAGCGCGGGCTTTAAAAAGCGTCGTCTTATTTAAAACCAGTTCATTACTGAAGAGCGGCGACCGGACGCTGTCCGGGCTGGAGCCATCTAATGTATAACGGATTTGTACACCCGGAATGGGGTGTTTCAATAAAATATGAAGGGTATCAGCAAAAACGCTGTTCGTAGTGACTAATATCGGTGGATTCAATTGCATGGGTTCGCCATCATCTTTATATCCTTCAATAAAACGGATATTTTTGTTTGCCTGCCGTAATTTCGCTATCTCCGTTCCGGTTAATCCGGTATTCCATACAAAGACTTCCCGCAAGCTTTTCTTATTTCCCAACAGGGCAACTGCTTTTTGAGTGATTTTCGTTCCCGACAGGGATAAGCGCTGTAAATTGGTTAGTGATGCCAGTTGAGCTAATCCTTCTCCTGTAATGTTGGTAAAGTTCAGGTTCAGTATACGCAGATTTTCAAACTGGTTGATCACTTTTAAATCCGCATCACTTGCCGGCATTTTATTCAGATTCAATTCAACAATCTGTTTTTTAAGGGCCAATAGGTCCGCCAGCGCTTTAGAATTGAACTGATTCTTATTATAAAAATCAACCACCAGTGCAGGCGACTCCTTTGCTACCGGAAATACCACGCGGTAATTATTGCTCAATGTTTTGATTGTTTTTTCGTCTGCAGCG
>JAYVXJ010000271.1:0-2037 GCA_043785285.1 Chitinophagaceae bacterium | reverse complement strand
GAATATACTTTTTTGGGTAAGGATGCACTGGAGCAACAGCTGCCTGGCATCAAAAAGAATTTCTTAAGATACAATGACTTTGCCGGTAAAACCGTGCAGGAAGTTTTTGGCAATCAATTGGAGTGCGCCGAAGTTTTGCAGGTCCGGACACTATCCAGCGGCGTATTCAAAAACGATGGGCATGGGAATTTTACATTTCAACCATTTCCCGCGGAAGCACAGGTTTCCCCCATTTTTTCTTTTTGTGTGGATGATATTAACGACGACGGGATACCCGATATCATTAACGGTGGAAATTTTTACGGAGTCACACCCTATGAAGGCAGGTATGATGCCAATTGGGGAGATATTTTACTCGGAGAAAAGGATGGACATTCGAAATGGCTGTCTCCGGTCAGCAGTGGATGGCTGGTTCGGGGAGAAGTTCGCGATATTAAAAAATTAAAAACAGCGAGGGGATTTATTTATGCAGTCGCCCGAAATAATGAATCCCTGATTTTTTTCCGGAAGCGGTAATACCGGGGAATTAATATATGGGAATCTGAACTTCTACATTGATGTGCAGACTATCCTGTGCAGATCGTGGAAAGTCTTCGTACTTTTCTAAAGGGTCAGCCACTCTTTTCAGATTTTTATCCTTCATATATTTTTCCATAGCGGCATAGAGCGCTCTGATCCGGGAAGGGCTGCCAGTCGTTTTCCCGATCAGTAACCTTCCCTGAACGGGCATTTCCAGAAATTGAATATTCTTCGTGGCCTTTGCTCTCTTATTTACGGGAATGCCAACAGCCAGCCGGAAATTGCGACTGTCAACATCTTTAAAAGATAGATACCGGTAAGATTTGTAAATGAGTTTGTTTGCCCTGGCATAGTTTGTCAGGTCGGTATAGATTTGCTGGAACGGCAGGTTGGTTTCTCCAATCGGAATGATTTTTTGCAGGGTCATGATCAGGGTATCGGAAACGGGTTTGATGACGATAGGAAAGCCATAAAAAGTCAACGGATTTTCTACAAAAAGTTTTAATGCCCGCAATTCCATTTTTATTTTATTCCGGGAAGACATTTTCTCTTTCAGCCAGTCCAATGCACTAACAAACAGGATTCCGGAAACGCGGGTTGTTCTGCCCAACGAATCGGAGGATGCGATCATGGACTGATAACCGGTTTTGTTTTTGAAGCTTTCTTTAAATACAATTCCGGCCGGATTAACAGCGGTGAGTGTAAACTGCCGGCCATTGGAGGTTCTGATAAATGAATTTATTATTTCCTTGGATTCGGAATAGTTTAAGGAGTCCTGGTTTATTCCGGTCAGGTCAGGATGCCAGTGAGGCCAGTTTTTCAGATCGGTGAATTGGGAGGCCACCTCATAAATCGAACGGGAAATGGCCACCTGACTCGTAATTTTAAAAGTAAAGGGACCGGCAATTAACGACAGGATGAGCACAAGGAAGAGGCAACTGCCGGCAATAATCAGTTTCTTTTTCATGTTTTCATTGTTCGGCTTAAAATTAAACTGCGGGAATTACCGGAGCACTTCAACCATGGACTTTAACTCATTTTCATCTGCAATATAAACATTACCAAAATCCGATATTTCAGGGTTGGCAAAACTCATCGGATTGGGAATGGATTTTCTGGCAGAGCTGTGAAACTCGGTGGCTCCGCTTTCCTGCATGAGTTTTCCAATATTTGATGCGCGAACACCCGCTCCGGGCATAATAATGATTCTTCCGTTTGCAGCATCCACGAGCTTTCTCAATAATGCTCCTGCATTGGGTGCCGCAGTTTTTTGACCGGAGGTTAGCACCCGCTCACATCCGCAACGGATGATGTCTTCCAACGCTTTAAAAGGATCCGGGCTGGCATCGAAAGCCCGGTTGCAGGTGACCCCCATAGGATAAGCCCATTCAACGATTTGTTTTAACCTTTCAGAATCTATTTCTCCGTCCTTAAGTTGAATACCAACCGAAATACCATCGCATCCCAATGTTTTGCAGATCAGGATATCCTCTTTCAAAATGGCGAATTCATGTGCAT
>JAYVXJ010000270.1:0-2039 GCA_043785285.1 Chitinophagaceae bacterium | reverse complement strand
AGACTATGGAAATGCTGCAGCTGATCTGGATCCTAATGACATAGAAACTATGACCGTTCTTAAAGGTCCCAATGCTGCAGCGTTGTATGGCAGTCGCGCCACTAACGGCGTGATACTTATTACAACTAAAAAAGGCTCTAAAGACCGGAAGCTCGGGGTCGATATTAATTCCTCCATTGTGGTTAATGAACCGGCATATTGGCCGAAATGGCAGAATCAGTATGGCGGCGGATGGAATGGAGAGGAATACATTTATAAACAATATCTCGCGGACAACCCTGGTTCTAATCTTTCATATAATGATTACGCAAAGCAATTTTCATATAACTACGTCGATGGAAGTGGAGGCGGGGTGAATGATGGCAATCCAATCAATTGGGGGCCGCGTCTGGATGCGGGGCTAAAACTTGACCAATATTCAACAGGTTCTAACAGCCCCTGGGTCTCCAGACCAAATAACTATAAAAACTTTTATAATAAAGAAGTCACAACGGTGAACAACGTTTCCGTTTCTGCAGGCAGCGAAAAAGCCACCGGCAGATTCGCCTTTACAAACCAGAACACGCCAAACGGTATATTACCGAATACAGATCAGAAGCAGAATACAATTAATGCCAGTTTCACTTTAACACCAACGGATAGACTTTCAGTAATTGGGAATATTACCTACCTGGTAAAAACAAGTAATAATATACCCTTTAACGGATATTCACATGCAGGCGTTGATTTTGCCTGGACTCAAAGAGATTTTGATACTGAATATATGCTGGCGCAGTACAGAAAGAGTGGTAATATTACGATGTTCCCGGGTGTAGATAATTATCGCTATTATTATGATAATACGAATGGATTGGACAGGGAAAGAGGCTATGGAAATGTGAGTGCAACCTATAAAATTAATGATTGGTTGTCGGTTATGGCCCGCGGAGGGGTTGACTTTTATAATGAAAAACTGAAATCGATAACTCAGTCCGGTACCCAGTCAAATCTCAGAAAGGGATATGGCGGACAATTTAATCAAACCGCTATTTTCACCAAGGAAGAAAACCTTGATTTTATTTTGAATTTTGATAAAAAATTTGGGAATATTCGAATTGATGGACTTGCAGGGGCCAATTACAGGGATAATAAATACAGTAGTTTGTACGTGGCTGCAAATAACCTTACGGTGCCTGATTTATATACAATTTCAAATGTCAAAGGGGCTCCGACTGTTTCCATGTTTGACAGCGAGAAGCAAACCAACAGTATTTTTGCAGCAGCAAATGCATCTTACAAGGATTTTCTGTTCCTGGGAATTACCGGACGCAACGATTGGAGTTCAACACTTCCTGCAAATAACAGGTCCTATTTTTATCCGTCTGCCAGTTTAGCCCTTGATTTAACGAATGCCTTTAAAATTGGGTCAGACAAGCTTTCTTTTGCAAAATTAAGAGTTGGTGTGGCAAGGGTAGGGGGAGATACAGGCCCATATCAGCTCAAGGGTACGTACTCTGCAGGTACATTTAATTCAATATCACTTTTTGCTCCAACCAGTACTTTGCCTCCTGCTAATTTGAAGCCGCAGGAGACACAATCTTATGAAATAGGAACTGATTTGAGATTCCTCAAAAACAGAATATCGCTTGATGTCACCTACTATGATCAGAAAACAGTAAACCAGATTTTAAATGTTGCAACTTCTCCAACCACAGGGTATAGCGGGATAAAACTCAATGCGGGAGAGATCGAGAATAAAGGGGTTGAAGTAATGCTTACCGGGAAAATACTTGAAAACAAAGCAGGTCTTAACTGGAATGTATCCCTTAACTGGGCAAAAAATAAAAATGTGGTTAATAAATTATATGGCGGTTTGCAATCCTATCAAATCTCCGATGGCTTTGGTGGTTGTGTAACCCTGGGAATTCCCGGTCAGGAATGGGGACAACTCTGGGGTCTTCCGTTTGTGAGGGATCCTAAAGCTGGTAACAAAATAGTAGTTGGGACTGATGGCATTCCATTAACTACAAATGTCGCCAAAAGCTTTGGCACTGTTACGC
>JAYVXJ010000269.1:0-2040 GCA_043785285.1 Chitinophagaceae bacterium | reverse complement strand
GATCCAATGGATACTCTGAAACCAAACGAGCTGAAGGGTTCCTGTGGCATCTTTTAAATCCGCCACCAGTCTTTTGGTCCGCCCCGAACCCAACACCTCTAACAACCCCAGGATACCGGCTATCTGTATGAATTCGGTATCAGGAGAAATTTCGCTTATGGTATTGATCTTCGATTTGTCAATATGACGATAAGGATATAGTTCCAGCAAATCCCTGAAACAGCCAATCTGAAGTTCCTTTCGGAGTATTTCGGCACGGTGCGGGCCTACTCCCTTAAGGTACTCAATCGGGCTTGCTAATATCTCCGGGGAAATCCTGCTCATGAGGGTATCGACAAATTTAGTTTAATTCCGGTTGAGATGAGATGCTGCGGTTTGTATTAAACAGATTATGATTGTATCTTGGCCCCGAAGATTTCTTTTGATGAAATATTACCTTAAACTTCTCCGGCCTAAAGATTGGGCAAAGAATCTTTTTCTATTTGTTCCTTCGTTTTTTGCAGGTCAGTTTTTTGTTCCCTCCCGCATTGAGTTAATTGTTGCGGGCTTTGTGGCTTTTTGCTGCTTCGCCAGTAGTATTTATATTATCAACGACTACCGGGACATAGAAGATGACCGCAAACATCCCGTAAAGTCGAAAAGGCCCCTGGCTTCAGGTAAGGTTAAAAAACCGGTTGCCGTTGTCATTTGTATCTTCCTGCTGCTATTGGGCACGGCAGTAGCTCTTTTGGCCGATCATAGTTTCCAATTCCTTTTCATTCTGGGAATTTACTTTTTCATGAATCTGGCTTATTCCTTCGGACTGAAGAATATTGCCATCCTCGATATTCTGGTGCTGGCTGCCGGTTTTGTTCTACGTGTAAAAGGAGGAGCAATCGTGGCGCAGGTAGACACTTCTGAATGGCTGATCATCATGACTTTTCTGCTTTCCCTTTTCATGGCTATCGCCAAGAGAAGAGATGATCTTTTGTTGAAAGGAGCTACCGGAACAGATATGCGCAAATCCATGAGCGGTTATAACCAGGATTTCCTGGACACCATGTTGGGATTATTCAGTGCTATCATTATCGTGGCTTATATTAACTATACCGTATCCGAAGCTACCATTATCCGGCTTGGTACTTATCGTTTGTATTATACCAGCCTTTTTGTGATTGCGGGTGTTATGCGTTATCTGCAGATTACCTTTGTACTGAAAAAATCCGGTTCCCCAACAGAGATTCTATATAAAGATTCCTTCATACAGATTACTATTGCCTTGTGGATTGTCAGTTTTTTTGTGATTTTATATTTAAGAGACATAACAATATTTAATAGATGAAGAAGCAGATTGCAAACTGGGGAAATTATCCGGTGGTAGAAAGTAATGAGGAATTCTTTTCTTTTCCCGATCAATTGAATCAATTACTGGATGAGGGAACTGCTTTTATTCCCCGCGGGAACGGACGATGTTACGGTGATGCATCGCTTGCTCAACGGACTATTTCAACCTTAAAATATAATAAGATCCTTTTGTTTGATATAAGTACGGGGGTTTTTGAATGCCAGAGCGGACTCACCCTTGATCAGATACTGGAAGTGATTGTTCCGAAAGGTTGGTTTCTGCCGGTTACCCCCGGAACAAAATATATTACCGTTGGTGGTGCTGTAGCCAGTGATGTGCATGGAAAGAATCATCATATTGACGGATCTTTCTCCAATCATATTCTCGAAATGGAGCTTGTGCTGGAGTCTAAAGAAATAATTACCTGTTCCCCAAATCATAAGGAAGATCTATTTGAAGCGACCTGCGGCGGAATGGGATTAACCGGCGTGATTACACGGGTGAAATTTCAACTGAAAAAGATCGAAACTTCGTTTATCAAACAAAAACAGATAAAAGCCGGCAATCTCGAAGAAGTGATTCAACTGTTTGAACAAAATAATCAATACACGTATTCTGTAGCCTGGATTGACTGTCTCCAAAAAGGAGCACAATTCGGCCGCAGTATTCTGATGCTCGGAGAGCATGCCCGGTTAGCTGACCTGAATGCAAAACAA
>JAYVXJ010000268.1:0-2041 GCA_043785285.1 Chitinophagaceae bacterium | reverse complement strand
ACCGCATTTCTATGAATGCAATGATTACCTATCAAAGAGGGAATACCACGTTCATTCTTCCTTACCAATACAAAGTTAGTATCGGCCCCACAAGCAATAGTGGCAGGACCAACCTTCAATTCCTCGGCGTAAAGATCCAGATTCCCAAATAAGAGAATCCTGCTTTTACCCTTTACATTTTAAGTGTTCAATTCAGCTTACGGCTCTCTTCATAAGTCATCTCGCGGTAGCCGCTGGTGGGAATATCGAATTTGGAAGCCGGTACCGGATTCAGATTAATGGAAGCCAGCACATATTTTATATGCAGATTGCTTTTACTGAATTCATACTCGAGCGGTAATCCATCCAGATTCTTAAATGGCGCGTCGTAGTTTCTGTTCTCCGGAATCAAATCGCGGGTATAAAAGACCGTTATTTCATATCCATCCGGTGTGGATGCGGTTGCCCTACTACAGGAATAACCTGCAATCATCTTGGTTTCGGACGTTTTTGTAAAATTGATCTTGCTGAATTTGCTGTTTTTTTGATCCCAGTTTTCGGCATTCAGACGGATAAGCAGTTTCTGCCCGTTTACTTCTTTCAGGATTACCCCGGACCCGGCTTTCGAATCATAAATAGTGGTGGAGGAAAACAGTTTGTTGTTCACTTCGGCCCGGCTCAGATTGCCTTTAATATAAAAGGTTGCTGTAGCATGCATCTGTTTGCCGGCATCTGTGGCGGAACCAATTACATAATTGTATACCAGGGTAAGCTCTCCAATTCTCTTCTGTGCAGAAAGAAAACCAGGGACCAGTAAAAAAAGGATATACAGGTATTTATTCTTCATGGTATACGAACTTCTCATTGGATTGTTTCTATTCCGGGAAGTTTATCTAAAATAAGCACACCAACCAACCCTAACAACCAGCCTGAATCAGGGTTTTTTCCCTTTTATCTGCTGCGTTTTTTTCTGTGCCTCCTGCATCTGTTCAAACCGTTCCTGCCATTTGGGTTTGGTTTTAGGTTTAGTCCGGTTCGCCTGAAGTTTTGCCAATACTTTATCGTGGTCAATAATATAGTTCTGGATCACCCACTGCAGCGTCAGGGTGATGAGATTGGATACCGTATAGTACCAGGTAAGTGCCGCAGGTAACCGGTTGAAAAATAACAGGAGCATTACCGGCATAAAGTAAGGCATATATTTCATTGCCGGGTTGCTTTGATCTGGCGTCATGCTCATACCATACAGGGAGATCAGGAAACTCGTAATTACGGCAATTGTGGCGAACAAACTGATATGGTTTCCATATGCCGGAATGGTAAATCCCAATTTTACTACCACATCATAAACGGAAAGGTCCTTCGCCCATAAAAAAGGTTGCCCCCGCAGGGCAACGTTCGAGTTAAAAAAGGTATACAAGGCAAAGAATATCGGGATCTGCAGAAGGGCCGGAATACATCCGCCCAAGGGGTTTACCCCCGCTTCCCGGAAGAGTTTCATCTGCTCCACACCAACCTGTTGCTGATCTCCTCCCACTCTTTTTTTCATTGCATCAATTTCCGGGCGAAGGGCTTTCATCTTTGCTCCGCTGAGATAGCTGCTATATACCAAAGGGGATGTCAGCAACCGGATAAACAAGGTGAGTAAAAGAATGGCTATGCCATAGCTGCTCACGAACTTCTTAAAGAAGTTGAACACCGGCATAATAACATAGATGTTGATCGGACGAACAAAGGAATACATATCACGTCCCAAATCCACGATCCGGTCCATTTGTGGTGCTGCCCCTTTTAAAATAGGATAATCATTCGGACCATAATACCATTGAAAATTAAGTGTGGCTGCAGCGCCCGGCAGTTTGGCCTGCAGGTGTACGTCGGCAGTTCCCAGCAGCGATGAACTGTCTTCTGCTTCCCTGGCCCAATGCACGTTGCCGCTTTCAAAATTATTTTTTGCAATCAGGGTTCTGTTGAAAAACTGTTGTGTTGCGGATACCCATTGAACTGGTTTTTCAAACGTTTTATCCGTTTTGGAAGAAATATAGTCGAACTCATTATCTAC
>JAYVXJ010000267.1:0-6892 GCA_043785285.1 Chitinophagaceae bacterium | reverse complement strand
TAGATCATCAGGTAGAATGCTCCTGGTAAGCGTTAGACGGACGGAAGAACGTATTCCGGCTAATGCCTGAAGCAGGAAGAATACCCGTTATTTCTTTGGTATTACCTTATTTGGGCTGATGCTGAATCAATGTATTAATTAGTTCCTTCACCTTACCGGGACTCTCTTTTTCTACCAGATAAAATTGCCCGCCACCCGATTCGTCCCAACGATTGGAACCATCTTCCGCAATTTGAATCCTTCCTTTTTTCAACGTATAAAATGGATTACAACCTGTTGCTGCCACCAGCACCGCAGTCTCATCCCAGCTTTTTCTTCCGGCACTGTCTTCTGCCGCCATCGGTATGCAGATCCGGAATACGTCTTTTACCGGGCTATGCCGAATGGATTCCTGGTGGATCAGGGGAAGCCCTGTTTTTATTTTTTCACCAATTTCAAATCCACTGAACCATACTTCTGTTGGCCAATGACTATACGTATAAATGGAAGATGCTGCATCCCGGTCGATATTGAATTCCTTTCCGGCAGGGAATTTCCCGGCCATACTGACCAGTAACTTTACTTTCTTTTTTACCAGCGCATACCCGTTGAGCGTGGAATATTTATCTGCTGGTGATTTCAGCAAGGCTGCCAGGTTGGTTAAAAATCCAACCGTAACCACAGTGATACTTTTATCCGCATGAGCCGACAATATTTTCCGGTAGAGTTCCACCGGCTCAGGTACTTCTTCATTGTTTTTTATACTGTGCGGATATTTCACTACCAGCGTATCGGTCCAGTGTTGCCAGTCTCTCAGTAACAATCCGTTTTTTTGGGGAACAGCTATTGGAATATCGCTTCTGTGAAAATAAGTATTGAATACACTTAATACAGCTGCCACATTTTCATAACGGGTACTGGCAATAGTAGCCAGAATATTTATTTTTCCCTGATCAGCAAAGGCATGAAGAAGCGTAATAGCACCTACATCATCATAATCAGGACCCATATCCGTATCGAAAATGATATCAACCCGATGATTACCGGCAACTTCCTGATTATTTGGTTCCTGGGCTGAACCATGTAAACAACAGATTGCAAACAGCAAAACGCCTGGCCATCTGAATGATTTCAATGTCATTATTTAATCTATTAGGAACCTTAGTCTGATATTCATCTCAAGCCAATTGGAATCTGCATTTACTTTACCTGCACCATCTTATATCCTATTTCTTTTCCGGTAATGCAAATGCCACATACACATCTCCGGATACCGTATTGAGTTTTCCACCGCCACAGGCAATCACCACATACTGGCGCCCATTGATTTCATAAGTTGCTGGCGTAGCAAAACCCGCAGCAGGTAGTGTGGCCTCCCATAATAGTTTCCCGGAGAGCTTATTGAACGCTCTGAATTTTTTATCTTTTGTAGCCGCAATAAATAGTATGCCACCTGCGGTAATCACCGGTCCCCCATAATTCTCGGTTCCGGTTTGTGGAATTCCTTTTGCCTTCAGACTATCTTCTTCCCCAAGAGGAATGCTCCATTTCAGATCTCCACTATTCAGGTCAATTGCATTTAATGTTCCCCATGGCGGCGCTAAGGCGGGGTGGCCAGACGTTGACAAAAATTTATTATAGCCGGAAATAGTATATGGAATTTGTCTGAATTTATCTCCTTCCGTTAATTCCTGAACAAAGGGTTTTGCCTGATCCTTTTTATTGTTCAGAATAAAGGAAGCAATCGCTTCTTTCTCTTCCCGCTTGAGGTATTGAAAGGCCGGCATCATCCGTCTGCCAACGCTGATAAAGCGAATAAATTCGTCCTTATTTAATTTTTTATTTTCATCCAGGATGGATGGATAATTTCCACTCCCTTTAAGGTTGGGGCTGTGGCACGACATACAATTTTGTTTGAATAAACGCTGACCGGCTTCTCCATAATTTTCATTGATCCCAGGCTTGTTCTGTACGTCCAGCATTTTTAAGATCCAGGCCATCTGGTTTGCATTCACATATAAAACGCCGGATCCGGGATCTATGGCCGGTCCTCCCCATTCGGAACCTCCATCAAATCCAGGCAGGATTACCGTTCCTTCTTTTGACTGCGGTTTAAACATACCGGTATGATAGGTGGATAATCTTTGTTTCACATCTGCATATTCTTCCGGCGATAAATAGGGATTAATGTCTTTTTCAGTAAAGGATTGTCGCACGAACGGCAATGGTTTTTGCGGAACCGGTTGCGTAGGCCATATTTTTTCTCCTATCAATTCCGTAACTGTATCTACAGGCGTTTCCACAACCGGAAAAAGAGGTTGCCCATTTTCCCGGTTAAAAAGAAATACAAATCCTGTTTTGGTTGTTTGAGCAACGGCATCAATAGATTTTCCGTTGTGGTTCACGGTCAGCAACACCGGCGTGCATGGCGGATCCCAATCCCAGGTATCATGATGAATATATTGAAAATGCCATTTTAATTTACCGGTAGCAGCATCAAGTGCGAGTAAGCAATCTGCATATAAATCAGAGCCCCTTCTTTTTGCTCCGTAAAAATCCATCGAGGCGGATCCGATGGGAACAAAGGCAATGCCGCTTTTCTGATCTACGATCATGCCCATCCAGTTATTGGCACCTCCGGTTAATTTCCAGGCGTCTTTGTCCTCCCAGGTTTCATAACCCGGCTCACCAGGATGAGGAATGGTATGAAATATCCATTCCTGTTTCCCGGTGCGCACATTGAATGCCCGGATATGCCCGGGTGCTGCATCCATGCCTTCCGAAACACGTGTGCCGGCCAATAGCAGATCTTTATAAATTGTTGGTGCTGAAGTAGCGGTTACAAAAAGATCCTGCGCATCCCTGCCGAGATCTTCCCGCAGATCCACCATGCCCTTACTCCCGAATGTTTCAATCAGCTTTCCGGTTTTCGCATTGATGGCCCGGAGGAATGATCCTGCTGTATAAAAAATTCTTTCATCTCCGTTGTTATCCGTCCAGTAAGTAACTCCCCGGTTATTATTTAAAACAAAATACATTTTTTTATCAACGGAAAGGGTATCAAATGGAGAATAGGACCAGATTTGTTTGCCGGTTCCTGCATCCAGGGCAAGAAGTTTTAATTGTGGAGAAGTTACATACATAATCCCCTTCTCAATAACCGGATTGCACTGGATCTGAGAATGTGCGGCGGTATCCGGGTCACCCGAATGATAAGTCCAGGCAACCTGCAACTGCTGAACATTATTCGTATCTATTTGCGCAAGGGAAGAATATTTATTACCGGTGGAATTTCCATTCACTATGCCCCAACCAGTATAGGGATCTGAAGTATGACAGCCTGGCATAATAAAAATAATTCCTGTAAGTAAAATAAAAAATACAACCGTTGGAAAAATAATTTTGTTCATTTGCATGCGGGGGTTATTATTCTAAAGATAAAAACTCTTTGGAAACCTGGAAGATAAAATGAAACAGCACGGTGGTCAACCCATTTTCACATTTGCCTATTTCCACATTTTCACATTCGGCCTTCCGGCGCCGATAACAACATAAACGAATGCTGGAGTCCTTGGTAAGTATTATATAGCAGGATTTTCCTGTAGTCAGCGTGGCCAGCTTTCTTTAAGGCAATATCCGGAATTTTTCCGGTACGTAGAATTTCTGTCGCCAGCCAGAAGCCAAAAGAGGAAGCGGTGCAATACTCGCCGGATAAATGTTTAAACCGGACTATCGTGGTGCTTTCAGGAAAAAAAGATTCCGTTGTCTGATAATACTTTTCCTGGCGTGCGTCTCCGTTTTCTCCGGTAATCAAAAGACCGGGTGCTTCTCCGGAAAAACCATTCTTTTGAAGAAATTGTTTTAACGTTTCCAGCACAAGCCCTTCATCGGTTGTATGAATGGTTTGTAAGGCATCTAATTTTGCGAAAGCTCCTGCCGGTTGATTGGACATTAACCCCATCAGAGTTCCTTCACCGGCAATCGTTCCTGCTAAGGAGTGATCAAACAGATGCCGGTTAGAAACGATTTCTTCTCTGAAACATCCAGCAAGCCGGTCAATATTGAAATTGTAAGTAGAAATTTCATCCACCGATCCCACCAGATAACAACCATCCTGATTTTCTTCCAGTAGCATGGCGGCATCCAGCAATGCGTTTTCAAAGGCGAGTCCCCGGTGTGTTTTTGTACTGTTATAATTTTTGTTTTTGGTGATCAGGGCAATCTGTGCAGCAGGCGCATTAGACGTACTCTGCACAAAATTTCCGGGTGCAAGCAGCCCTTCCTTGTATTCAATGATCTGATTCAGAAATTTAATACAGTCTTCAATGCCCCCATTGGCAGTGCCGATAATGATTCCATCGGGCTGCGGAACTTCTTTCAGCAGCGGTAGTGCTGCGCCCACGCTCATTCTTACCGCCTTACCCATCCTGCGCAATACCCCGGGAGGAATAGTAGAGTAAGCAGGTTCCTTCACCAGCAATTGATTATCCTTTGATTCCGTCAACTGGTTGAGTTCTGTATCGGGATAAATCTGCTGAGGGGAGAAACAAATGGTATTATGTACGTAAAGCATGATTTAGACTTTAGAAAAGATAAGGGTGGTGCAGTTCCCCCCAAATCCAAAAGAGTTAGACATCACATGTTGAATTGCCTGTTGCCTGTAATGCTTTACGGGAACGAACCGGGTTGAAGGTATCGGTTCTTTAAATTGTAAAGAAGGATATAATTCCTGATGTACTATCCCCAATATGGAGTAGACTGCTTCAATAGCTCCGGATGCGCCCAGGGTATGTCCGGTAAAAGATTTGGTAGAAGCAAAAGGAGGTGGGGTGCCGAATAAACGTTGCATAGCGCGACTCTCCGTTTCATCATTATTTTCTGTTCCCGTTCCATGCGCATTGATATAACTGATTTCGGTGGCATTTAATCCTGCTCTCCCTAAAGCTTCATCCATTGAAAGATAGGGTCCCTCTCCTTCTGCAGAGATGGAAGAGGGATGAAACGCATCATTACTATTCCCGAATCCGCTGAGTTCAGCATAAACTTTTTTTCCTTTCACATCCTCTTCTCTTTCTAATACCAGGAAGGCCGCGCCCTCTCCCAAATTCAGTCCATTGCGATCCCGGTCGAATGGTGCACAGCGTTCCCTGGATAGAATATTCAGTGCATTGAATCCGTTGATGGTAAACTTAGCGAGACTGTCCGCTCCGCCCACGATCGCACGTTTGGCAAATCCATGTTTAATCAACCGCGCGCCAAACAAGATCGCGTTGGCAGAAGAGGAACAGGCTGTGTTGATCGTACTGATCTCCCCGAGTATCCCAAATCTTTTCTGGGCAACCAGGGTAACGGATGCATAGTCGTAAGAAGAAGTGTATGGCGACCCCGAAATTTTTTCATGGGCATCGTGGAATATCTCATCGGTCAGGCACATGCCGCCTACTGTAGTAGCCCCAACGAGTGCTGTATCCATGGACGTGAGCTGTTCATGTGTTAGTGCGCTATCCCGTACAGCTTCTTCAGCCGCATGCAACACCAGTAAGCCGGTGCGGGTGATGGTTGGATCGGGACTTGCAAAAAGTTTTTTATTGAGGTCCTCAGTGGTAATCTTGATTTCTCCACAAGGTAATATGCCTGCATAGGCCGTAGAATACAACTCGAGTTCAGAGATGCCACTTCTTTCATTTTTCAGGGATTCCCGGTTCTCCATCACCGAAGTTCCGATCGCACTGATAATACCCATCCCTGTAATCATAATCCTGCTCAAGATGGTCGGTTTACTTGGTTCTGTTTTTCTCGATATAATCTACCATAGTGTTAACATTCACCAACACTTTTCTTCCGTCTTTCGGATCCTGGATATTGATGCCATATTCCCTGGATAACATCACGATCAGCTCGATGGAATCAATAGAATCCAGGCCAAGGCCTTCCCCGAACAGGGGTTCATCATCTTTAATATCTTCGGGTTTAACCGTTGTTAAATTCAGGAACTTAATGATCTGCTCCTTTACCTGTTGCTTTAACTGAACTGTTTCCATGTTTATTATCAAATTAGATTTTTCTTCTTTAATCCGTATAATGTGAGTAATTGAATTATCATGGTTATGCCTGCTAAAGATAGAATATTCGTTAGTACATCTTTTAGTTTTCCCCCTTCCAGAAATAAGCCGTAATAAGCTTCCAGCGCCCAATGCAGTGGAGAGATTTTGAGTACATGCTGTAAATTGGCCGGCATTGCAAATGAAGGTACCAAAAGGCCGCCCAGCGCAGCAAGTATAACAATCGAGATAGCCCCAAAGCCGTTGGCTTGTTCAGGCGTGTTGGAAAAAACGCCTACGCAAATAGCATAGCTGGCTGCGCACCAGCCACAGGCCAGAGTAACAAGTATAAGCCCCGGAATGTCTTTGGGTAAATGAAGCGTTGGTAGTCCAATATGCTTAAACAACAGATTGCCCACGGCAAAGATTATGGCCGCCTGTAAAAAAGTAACCATTACATATACGATCTGTTTGGAGAACAGGGCATTCATATAACTGGAGGGCAGCGTTTTCAAGCGGATAAAACTCCCGCTGGTTTTTTCCCGCACTACACTGCTGCCCAGGGAAACCACAATGAAAAACATGGCAAAGATGGTCCAGGCGGGCACGTTATGCTGAGATGCGTTTGGTATCACCCGGCTGCCGGATCGGGAAACAGGAATTTCCGTAATCGGAATCTGTCCAAATAAAATATCTTTCTCCAGATCCTGCGGAATGACTTTGCTGTTTACGGCGCTATATAAATTTTTTACGATGGCTTCTCCCTGGATCACCTGCACGGCGCTGTTCAATGCGCCTTCAATGGACTGACGAAAAGATTGCTGCAAGACCGGATGATAATACATCACAAGCGAATCCGGTTGTTTGGCATA
>JAYVXJ010000266.1:0-2048 GCA_043785285.1 Chitinophagaceae bacterium | reverse complement strand
GCACCCAGTAAAAACAGCATCAGCAGGGGACGGATCATTTCCGTTTTCAACTTTCTTTTTAGCAGCAGGTAAACAAAGCCCAAAATAAATACGACCCCTACCAACCTTGCCCAGAAGCGGTGGAACCATTCCCAGAAAAAAATAAATTTGAAATCGGAAAGACTAAATCCGGCATTCAACAGGTGATACTGTGCTGTTTGTTTGTATTTATCAAATTCAACCATCCATTGTTGCTGATTCATCGGCGGAACCACACCCGTGAACACATTCCACTCTGTAATGGATAGCCCGGAACCGGATAGCCGGGTTATGCCGCCAAGCATCACCTGGATCACCAGCATGATGGTTCCTCCCAGAACCCAAAATGCAACGGCCCTGTTAGGGGAACCGGTTTTCCATATTCTCATGAAGCAAAAATAATTCATTCGCAACCTCCTGTAGATAACTATTTCATCCCCAATGCCCGAAAAAGGGTTCATTCCTTTATTTTTGATCAAAGATTTTTCTTGTTAAAAGCATTTCATCATCTTTCTTTGCGGGAAGCAGGCTGCGACGAAGCAGGCCGGGGCTGTTTTGCAGGACCAGTATTTGCTGCTGCCGTAGTGCTTCCCGGCGATTTTTATCATCCGCTGCTGAATGATTCCAAACAAGTGCCTCCGGATATAAGAACCGAGCTGAGGGCCTTTATTGAAATACATGCGCTGGATTATGCCGTTGCACAGGTAAGCAATGAAGAGATTGACCGGATCAATATTCTGCGGGCTTCTTTCAAAGCCATGCATCTCGCCCTTAAAAAATTAAAAAGCCCTCCGGAATTTCTGCTGATTGACGGGCATCTCTTTCATGCCTATAAAAAAGTTCCACACCTCTGTGTAATAAAAGGAGATGGTATTTATGCTTCCATCGCTGCAGCCAGTATTCTGGCAAAAACATACCGGGATGAATACATGCAACAGCTTCACAAAAAATTTCCCCAATACAACTGGTACAACAATAAAGGATATGGAACGGCGGAACATCGCAAGGGCATAGAAGTTCATGGCTTGTGCTCCTATCACCGCCGTAGTTTTAATATCGTTCCGAACCAGTTGGAGATTTTTGAAAATGGATAAAAAAATAATCTCAAAACGATGATTCCTTTTCCTCCCGACCTGGTGCTGGAAGATGAACGGATTTTACTAAGATCTCTGCAGAAAGAGGATATGGAATTTCTTTTGCCTTTTGCAGAAAAAGAACCAGAACTGTGGACCTATTCTGCCGTAAGTGCCGCCGGAAAAGAAGGGTTGACCAGCTATATGGAACATGCTTTCAGAGAACGTGAGGTGCAGAAAGAATATCCGTTCATCATTTTTGACAAACGGACCAATGCCTGTGCCGGAAGTTCCCGGTTTTATGATATACAACTCGTCCATTCTACCACCCAGCTGGGTTATACCTGGTATGGGAAAAGGTTTCAGCGTACGGGATTGAACCAGCACTGTAAACTGCTGATGTTAAGCTATGCTTTTGAACAATGGGGAATGGAAAGGGTGGAATTCCGGGCCGACCTCAAAAATGAAAAATCCATTCAGGCCATGAAAAATATCGGCTGCACAGTGGAAGGCATTTTGCGAAGTCATATGACCATTCCGCAAGGCAGAAGGGATTCCATAGTTCTCTCTATACTCAAAAGAGAATGGTTCGATACCGTTAAAGAAAATCTCCTCAGTAAAATTCGTTAACATAGTTTATACTTCCACCCATTCTCCCGCCCCTTTGCGCAGCATTACGGCTTCGCCGGAAGTATAATCAATAATGGTAGAAGGAACCGTATGGCCCGCGCCGCCATCTATCACGATGTCCACCTGATTTTTAAAAAGCTCATAAATAATTTCCGGGTCCGTATATTCTTCCACATTTTCTCCAGGCAGGGAAGTACTCAGAACGGGATGCCCCAGTTCCCTGACGATGGTTCGGGCAATCAGATTATCCGGAACGCGAAGTCCGATGGTATTTTTCCGGCTTTTCAAAATCTTTGGTACTTCCTTACTGGCCGGAAGGATAAACGT
>JAYVXJ010000265.1:0-2051 GCA_043785285.1 Chitinophagaceae bacterium | reverse complement strand
TTCTTGCATCAGGTACAGATCCCATCTATTCTGATATACTTATGGGTGGAAGCACGCTGCGCTGGCAAGAATTTGCCAATGGACTGCGCCTGCGCTTGCTTATGCGCATGTCCAACGTTACCGGAGCCAAGATCGATGTGGGCGCTGAAATGAGCGCCATCGCAGCGGATCCTGCCACCTATCCGGTCTTCGCATCCTATAATGATCAGGCTGCTCTTGAATTTTTAACAGATAATGGATTTGAGTTTCCTGCCTATCATAATTCTCCGATTGGAGATTATCATCTGAGTACAACCCTGGAAACTAACCTCAAGTTGCTCAATGATCCCCGCATAGCCTATTTTGCAATGCCTACACCATCCACTTATGGAACCAGTAACCCTCAGTATATGGGTGTGCCCAATGGCATAGGTACAAGTGAGACAGGCTATAATGGAGGAGCCAATAACCAATCTCAGGAAGCTCCTGTTTTGATGCCCGTTGCGGGATATTCCTTTGCTTCACCTATAGCTGCCCAGGGCATGTTACTGTCTTGTGCTGAAGTTCAGTTTATTTTGGCAGAAGGTAAAGAACGTGGATTGATTACCAGTGGCAGTGATGCAGAAACCTATTATTTGAAAGGCATTCATGACCAGTTTAGCTATGATTCAAGCCGGCTGGTGGTTTTGGCGGCGTCCTTCCCGATAGATATCACGGCAGGCCCCGCTTATTACACACAGCCTGGTGTTGCTTATACCGGTACTACAGCCGAAAAACTGTATAAGATCCGCATACAGAGATGGTTCTCCATGTTCTACACCGGTTTCGAAGGCTGGTCAGAATGGAGAAGAACGGGCGTTCCGAAAGAAACAAAGATTGGACCTTCCAGCGCCATAGCTGAATGGCCACGACGCGTGCGTTACCCCCTTTCCGAACAGACCGTGAACACTGCTAATTATAATGCAGCTCTCGCTCAGCAGGGTCCGGATGATCTGGTTACCCATTTGTGGTGGAATAAGTAGTGGAATTAAAAGTTTAAAAGTAATAATTAAAAAAGTTTCCGGTTGCAGGTTTTTTTAATGAAAGATGCCGGACTGAAAAGTCCGGCATCTTTCATTTTTAGTAAGCACCATTATAAATACTATTTTTTACCAGGACGATTTTATTTAAAACCGAAGCATTATTAAGCCGGGCATCTTTTTAGCGTGGCTCAGCTTTTTAATTTTTACTTTTCAATTTATCCTTAAACACTTTCTCGAACCTGTCTAATTTGGGACGGATCACAAATGTACAGTAAGGCTGAGAACCATGCAGCCGGTAATAATCCTGGTGATAATTTTCTGCCGGATAGAATTTATTGAAAGCCGTGATTTCCGTCACGATGGGTTTAGTATATGCACCGCTTTGATTCAGTTTTGCTTTGTACTGTTCCGCTTTTTCTTTTTGTTCCGCATCATGATAAAAAATGGCGCTCCGGTATTGTGTGCCCGCATCATTGCCCTGCCGGTTAAGCGAAGTCGGATCATGGGATTCCCAGAATACTTCCAGAAGCTCATCAAAAGAGATTTGTTTAGGGTCATAAATCACCTGCAAACATTCTGCATGCCCCGTGTTGCCAGAACAGACTTCTTCATAAGACGGATTTTTTGCCGTTCCACCGGAATAACCGGAAGTGACCTTTAATACCCCTTTCAGCTCCTGAAAAATGGCTTCTGTACACCAGAAACAGCCTGTTGCGAGTGTGGCTGTATCCGTTTTAATTCCCACCGGAATTTTCTCTTCACTCATAATTGTTTTTTGTGTGGATGATGAATAGCAGGAGGAAATCGTAAATACGCTTAGTAATATACCGGATAACATAATGATTTTCATTCTTTTTCTTTTGCAACATACGCAAGGCAGCAGGATCGGGTTTGTAGTATATATGACAATTGAAATAGTTTAAATGTTCGTTAACTTATCTTTGTTTTGAATGATCAGATACTTCCCGGAATCAGCCCTCACGCAACTGGAATTCGATAAAATCCGGGAGCTGTTGGCCGCCCATTGCAAATCTGCTTACGCCAGGGAAA
>JAYVXJ010000264.1:0-2054 GCA_043785285.1 Chitinophagaceae bacterium | reverse complement strand
CATGCTGTGGTAGAACCCCGTATTTCCACGCAATGGTTTGTGAAAATGAAACCCCTGGCAGAACCGGCACTCGAACAAGTAGTATCAGGAAATATCTGCATTCATCCCGGAGAGAAATTCCTGGCAACCTATACATACTGGCTGGAAAATGTAAAGGACTGGTGCATATCACGCCAACTCTGGTGGGGTCAACGAATACCGGCCTGGTATGATAGTAAAAGAAATTTTGTGGTGGCTGAAAATGAACCGGCAGCTGTCGCGGTTTATCAACAGGAATTTGGTGCTCTTGAACCCGGAGAAAAATTAACACAGGATGAAGACGTACTCGATACCTGGTTTTCCTCCTGGTTATGGCCCATTGAAGTTTTCCGCGGGATTACGGATCCGGGGAATCAGGAAATCAATTATTATTACCCCGGTGCAGTGCTGGTAACGGGCCAGGACATTATTTTTTTCTGGGTAGCGCGCATGATCATGGCCGGGATGGAATTTAAAAAAGAAAAGCCATTTTCGGATGTGTATTTCACAGGGATGGTAAGAGATAAGCTGGGCCGGAAAATGAGTAAGAGTCTGGGTAATTCGCCCGATCTTTTGAAACTCATTGAGAAATACGGTGCCGATGCCGTGCGGTTTGGAATTATGATTTCTTCACCTGCGGGTAACGATCTGTTGTTTGATGAAGCGGGACTGGAACAGGGAAGAAACTTCAATAATAAACTATGGAATGCTTTGAAGCTGGTGAAAATGTGGGGAGCGAAACAGGAACAGAAGGGACTATCTTCTGAAAAAACAGGCAGGCCGGAAAAAGTGGATACGTCTCATTTTGCCGTTCAATGGTTTGACAACCGGCTGAACCAGGCTAAAAATGATATTCAGAAATTAATCACGGAATTTAAACTGAGCGAAGCCTTAAAAAATCTCTATTCTCTTATCTGGGATGATTTCTGCAGCTGGTACCTGGAATGGGTAAAACCGGGATATGAACAAGTCCTCGCGCCGGAATTATATAACAAAACCATTTCCTTCTTTGATGAACTCCTTCAATGGCTTCATCCTTTCATGCCTTTTGTTACGGAAGAAATTTATCATTTGTTGAAGGAACGGGTGACCGGCGACGATCTTTGCATTAACCAATTCGGCCTTACGGCTGAAGCAGATTCCCGTATTCTGCAGGTAGGTGAAAATCTTCGATTATTTATAACCGTTAGTCGCGAGTTCCGCCAGCAGCAACAGATGAAGAACAGTGATCCTATTTCACGGATTGTATTACCCAAAGAAATTTTTGGAGAAGCGGAAAGTCTGAATGCCATTATTCGTAAGCAGTTAAACGCGACTACTATTGAATTTGACACCCGGCATATGGAGAATGACCATAGCCTTCATTTGATTCCTTATATGGGTTACCAGATCGGCTTTCAAACGGAACTGAAGCTGGACAAAACGAAACAGAAACAGGAACTGGAAAAAGAGCTCAGCTATTACCAGGGATTTCTCGAATCGCTGAACAAAAAACTAGCTAATGAACGGTTCGTTCAAAATGCCAAACCGGAAGTAGTGGAACTGGAGAAAAAGAAAAAAGAAGATACGGAGGAGAAGATGGCAGCGATTCGGCGAACGCTGGATGGTAGAAGGTAGAACCTAAAAAGAGATATTAAGTTTCTGCAATTCTTCATAATGAACAGGAACGGTGAATCCCATGCCGCCTCTTTTCACTTTTACATTTCCTTCTAGCCGGATCTTCACCTGATTATTATTCATCAGCATTTTTATTGCACTTCCCAGTAGTATACGGGGATTGAGCCGTAGATTCAACGGGACCAGAAAACTGTCCTTCCTGGGAATAAAAATGGTTGAATCCATTACATAATGATTGGCCAACTGATCGTCGAGATACACATTGATATCCGCCCGGTTCAATTGCATGCTGAATGGATTGGAATTGTAGAAAGCGAGATTCGTATGGAGCAAAGATTCGTCCATACTGAATTTCTCAAAGCTCAAATCCCGGAAACCCAGATATTCCGGTGCCACCGGTTTAGTACAGGAAAAAATAC
>JAYVXJ010000263.1:0-6943 GCA_043785285.1 Chitinophagaceae bacterium | reverse complement strand
TATTGAAAAAATATGGCTTACACGCTGTACATTATGCGCATGCAGGTTCAGGGGAGATACACCTGCGTCCCATCATTAACCTGAAAACGGCAGAAGGCAATAAACTTTTCAGAATCATCGCGGAAGAAATAGCTACCCTCGTTAAAAAATACAACGGTTCCCTGAGCGGGGAGCATGGGGATGGAAGACTTCGTGGAGAATTCATTAAGCAAATGGTGGGCATTAAGAATTACGAATTATTTAAGACCATTAAACGCACCTGGGATCCGGAAAATATTTTTAATTCCAACAAGATCGTGGATACACCTCCCATGGATACCATGCTGCGCTATGAGCCCGGGCAAAAAACACCTGAATTCAAAACCGTTTTTCGCTTTAAAGGCCAGAATATATTACAACACGCAGAACAATGCAATGGCACAGGGGAGTGCCGTAAAACGCATTTGTCGGGCGGTACCATGTGTCCATCTTTCATGGCTACCAAAAATGAAAAAGATACTACCCGCGCAAGAGCGAATATATTAAGGGAGTTTCTGACCAATTCAGAAAAACTCAACCGCTACGATCATAAAGAGATTTATGAAGTCATGGATCTCTGCCTGAGTTGTAAAGCATGTAAATCAGAATGCCCTTCCAATGTTGACGTAGCTAAACTGAAAGCAGAATTCCTTCAGCAATATCATGACGCCAACGGGGTGCCCTTCCGTTCCCGTATGATTGCTAATTTCAACAGCGCGTCCAGACTGGGATCAATCGCTCCGGGCATGTATAATTTCATGATGACCAATCTGGCCATCAGCAGCTTGATTAAACGCATTTTGGGCTTTGCGGTAAAGCGTTCCATGCCTACGCTGTATAAAACAAGCCTGGAAAAATGGTACAGGAAAAGAAAACCATCCGCACCGGCTGGCAGTAAGAAAGTGTATTTGTTCTGTGATGAATTTACCAATTACAATGATACGGAAATTGGCATCAAAGCCATTCTCTTGCTGGAAAAGCTGGGCTATGAAGTAGTTATTCCGAAGCATGAAGAAAGTGGAAGGGCCTGGATGTCCAAGGGATTGTTGAGAGCCGCCAAAAAAATAGCCAACAAAAATATAGCCTCCTTAAGTAAACTTGTGAGCGCCGAAACACCTTTGATAGGTATAGAACCCAGTGCCATTCTCACCTTCCGGGATGAATATATAGATCTGGCTGATGATGAAAATTTTGCTGTAGCAAAAGCACTTTCAAAAAATGTGTTTTTGATTGATGAATTTATTGCCCGGGAAATAGAAAAAGAAAATATCGATAAATCACTTTTTACAAAAGAAAAACGACTGGTCAAATTGCATGGACATTGTCAGCAAAAAGCGTTATCCTCTCTTTCAGCTTCCGTGAAAATACTATCATTCCCCGAAAATTATAAAGTGGAAAACATCCCTTCAGGCTGTTGTGGAATGGCGGGTTCTTTTGGATTTGAGAAAGAGCATTACGATCTCTCTATGAAAATAGGCGAACTGGTATTATTACCTGCTGTACGTAAACTGGGAGAAGACATTATTATTGCAGCAACCGGAACCAGTTGTCGCCACCAGATAAAGGACGGTGCCGGAAGAATAGCGTTGCATCCGGTGGACGTGTTGTACCAGGCGTTGCTGTAGGATTTACCTGCGTTTCTGATTTTCCTGTATTTAAACCGATTAAAGTTCTTTTCTTTTTTCTTCCAACTCACCAGTAATTTCTATTACCCGTTTTTCAGAAAGCGGGTATAAGGCTATTAAAAAAACAGATAACAGCGCTCCGGCTGCCGGAAGAAAACTCAGCATCAGCCGGATTCCTGCTTGTACTTCGGATCCCTGAACTACATTGGCTTTAAAACCGAAGGCGCCAAGCAGCCAGCCGGTTAGCGCGCCGCCTATCGTCCAGCCCAGTTTCTGCGACATAGAGGAAGATGAAAAAATCAGGCCCGTTGCACGTCGCCCGGTTTTCCATTCGGAATAATCGACAATATCCGCGTACATGGACCATAGCAAAGGAAATATGATTCCAGCGCAAACGCTGATAAAAAACTGAAATACGAATATCAATATGATCTGCTGTGGATTCAGCCAATAAAAAATAATACTCAGCACAGCGGCAATTCCCATTGCCGTGAGAAAAGTATTTTTTTTACCCACCCGGTTAGCTACAGGGGAAGCCATTATAACGCCAATGATATTTGCTCCCTGCCCCACGATCAGGTATAAGGTTGACCACGTAATAATCGTCGCGCTGACTTTAAAAGCTTCTGTATTCTGAATTACATATTTAAAATAATAGATGGTAGCTCCATCGCGAATAGAGTTAAAAATCAATGCGGCTACTCCAGCACCCAGTAATATCCACCAGGGTCTGTTTTTTATAAGATCCCGGACATCATTCTTCAATGAAGATTTTTCCTCTTTTAGTGGTTGCACTCTTTCTTTCACCCAGGAAAAACAAAGTATGAATAACAACACACAGATTATCGCTATAACCATAACGGCCAGTTGCCAGCCGGATTTGGCATCTATAATTCCGCCTGCTTTTTTACTGAATATATTCACCAGCGGTTCAATCAATGCCAATGCAGTCAGGCTGCCTGCAAAAGCAAAAGCCATTCTGAATGAAGCGAGTGTATTCCGCTGTTTGGAGTCAGCTGATATTACGCCCAACAAGGAAGCATAAGGAACATTGATGAGCGAATAGATCATCATCATCACCGAGTACGTGATATAAGTATACAGCAGTAGTCCTGTTCCGGAAAAAGAGGGAACAGTAAAAGTAAGCACGCCAATTATTCCGAAAGGAACAGAAACATAGAGCAGATAAGGGCGAAATTTACCCCAGTTGGATTTCGTCCGGTCCGCAATGGCTCCAACTAGCGGATCAAAAAAAGTATCCCAGATGCGGGTGATCAAAAACATGGTGCCTACGGCAGCAGCCGCAATCCCAAACACATCGGTATAAAAAAATAACAGGTATGTGCCAAATAATTTCCAGAACATGGAGGAGGCCATATCGCCAAAACCGTATCCAATTTTTTCCTTGAGTTTAATCCGGTCTGCCATAGTAAATTTCTATTCTACCTGGTTAGTAGTGTTCAGGAGTAAGATATCAAAATGAAAATAAAGATAATTCCATTACCTGTGGGGTCAGCGGTTTTAATCATCCTACTGGGATACTTTTTTAGCTAATGCTCAGGGATCAGAGCTGAAAGTCCTCCTTTATTCCATATAAACAAACGTTTAAATTTTCTGCGTGGTGCCCACCCAGCCCGTTTCCTTAATAAACATTATTACATCAGCTTATTAGCATTTTTCTTTACCAAATTTGTTCAATTTAAACACGCCTCATTCCGAAATTACCTAACTTACCTTACTTAAACCCCCCATTAAATCCTGCTTGTACCCAGAGCTAAATTCCAATAAATCCTAAGCGTAGCACTCCGGACAAACGGAATAAACTGACAATATGTTTAACACCCAATCTTTCAGGCCGGACCCCTTGCTCCGGAAGGTCATAGACCGCTACCTGTTTGTGAAAGCAGAGTTAGAAGCTCCTTTTACGGAATACAGTTTCCTGCCAAAAGTAAACCAGCAAATCTCATTCAACCTCGGCCACGACAAAACGGTTTATGATCTTGACAATGAGGAATACATTTCTACAACTAATCTGATCGGCCAGAATAACCACATCTGCCGGATCAGGGTTTATAACGGAATGAACAGACTGATCGTTAATCTCAAACCATTGGGCTGGTACAAATTGTTCAAAATACCTGCTCATCGCTTTATTAACAGGAGCTGCAATCTGCAGGATCTATTGGGAAATGAAATTCAGGTGTTCAATCAACAATTACGGGCATGCAATGACGGCAAAAAACAAATGCTGTTACTGGATTCCTTTTTTCTGGACAAGCTATTTCAACAACAGATCAATTATAAAAATATAGAAGAGGCGGTCCAGCTGATCCATGTAGCAAAAGGCAATATTACCATCAATCAACTCGAAAGAGAAGTGTTCATTACCCGACGAACCCTGGAACGTCATTTTTTGGAGCAGGCCGGTTTATACCCAAAAATGTTTGCCCGTATAATCCGTTTTAATGAAGCCATAAAATACCTGGAAAAAAATCTCAAGCCCAATTGGGCCTATTTTACCAATTGCCTTGGTTTTTGCGATCAAAGTCATTTTATAAATGAATTTCAGCATTTCGCCGGATGCCCGCCTACCCGTTATTTCGCCCAGTCCATGGAATTCGAGGTCGTACTGAAATCTTAAATTATTGTCACTTTTTTCCAATATTTCATTCGAAAGGGATTTTAGCTTACAGGCCAACCAAAATGAAATGACATGGAAAACACCAACCAAAAAAAAACTAACCCCAGAAGGGATTTTATCGGGAAACTCGCTGCCGGTGCAGCTGCAGTGGGTATTGCAACGCTGGCAACGCCGTTAAAAGCAGTTTCCGGAACAGAAATACCTTTTGGGAATGCAGACGATCCCGAAGTATGGCTTACAAAAATAAAAGGGAAACACCGTATCGCATTCGACGTTACCGGTCCGCACGAAATATTTCCCTTTGCATGGCCAAAGCTCTATCTGATGACCAACGGCGCAGCGGCAAAAGACTGCAGCGTAGTGGTGATTTTAAGGCACAACGGGATTCCTTATGCCATGGGGAATGATCTCTGGGCAAAATATAAATTTGGAGAGGTATTTAAGATTGATGATCCGCTTACTAAAGCGCCTGCTGTTCGCAATACTTTCTGGCAACCGAAAACAGGTGATTATTCCGTACCGGGTATTGGAAATGTGGACATCGGAATTAACCAACTGCAACAGGACGGAGTTCTTTTTTGTGTATGCGATGTAGCGCTTACCGTATTTAGCGCTGTGTTAGCCGGCGGCATGAATATGAATGCTGTAGATGTAAAGAAAGAATGGCTGGCTGGTTTATTGCCAGAAATCCAGGTGGTACCATCGGGCGTATGGGCAGTGGGCCGGGTACAGGAACATGGTTGTTCATATTGTTTTGCCGGGTAAATGAAACGTGGATCTGTTATTTATTTATTGGCAACATTAACACTATTAGTTGCTATAGGAATAGTATTTTTTTCTCCCCATCACGGGAGATACGAAAATTTTCCTACCCCCAATTCATTTTCACCAACTTCATTGAATGATTGGGTGGCACCTGACAGCAGCCTCATTCCGCATACTCCCGAAGGGGAATTGATTTGGTATGGAAGAAAACTGATCGTGAACACTTCTTTTTATTTCGGACCAAAAGGAATGATTAACCAACAGGCGAATGGAATGAATTGCCAGAATTGTCACCTCGATGCGGGTACCCGCATTTTCTCAAATTCTTTTGCCGGCGTAGCTTCTCTATATCCTCAATTCAAAACCAGAAGCGGCCGGATAGAATCTGTAGAATTTAAAATTAATGAATGTTTGGAAAGAAGTCTGAATGGTAATAAAATAGATAGTGCGGGTTTAGAAATGAAAAGCATGACGGCCTACGTGAAATGGGTAGGAAAAGGAGTTCCGAAAGGAACAAAACCTTTAGGCACCGGAACGGAAGAATTATCTCTTATGAACAGATCAGCCGATACATTAAAGGGGAGGATCACTTACCAGGTAAAATGTCAATCCTGCCATGGCTTGAACGGACAGGGTCTTTTAACATCCGATAAAACAGGATATACCTATCCGCCAGTATGGGGTGAACATAGTTACAATATCAACGCGGGCATGTACCGCATTACTAAACTGGCAGGATATATTAAATATGCCATGCCTTTAGGTGCCAAATATGCTACTCCCCAATTAAGCGATGAACAAATATGGGATGTAGCTGCTTATATTAATTCAAGACCACACCCCATAAAATTTTTCAAATATGACTGGCCCAACCTGGAAACAAAACCTTTTGATTACCCTTTCGGACCGTATACTGACAGTTTTTCAGAACAACAGCATAAATATGGACCCTTTGCTTTAATAAAAGAATCAAAGGATGCTTTATCGAAGAAAAAATAATTAAATCAAACTTTACTTTTAATCAAAACTTGGGGAGACATAAAATTTAATTCAGAACGCTGAATTAGAAACCGGTGAAGATGTTATTTATTTTTTTTGGAAAAACAACCAGGGCATCAAATCCGGTTCAGCAAAAGCACTGTCCCAGCTATTGTGATTGGCGTCCGGGTATTCAGTATATTTTGCATTTTTCATCCCGGCAGCCTCCAGGGATTTTATCAGATTGCGGTCGGGTTGCGGATTAACCACATCATCTTTTGCGCCATGAAAGATCCATATCGGAACGTGAGAAGCTGTGCGTACATACAAAGGGACATTGGCCTGCCCGCAAATGGGAAAAGCGGCTGCAAAATAAAATGGGTAATGAATGACTAAATCATAAGTACCGAAACCGCCTAATGAAAGGCCGCCCAGGTATATTCTCTTTTTATCTATTTTCTTATCCCCCACCAAACTGTCCATTAAAAGTTTAACCAGTTGTTCAGGTGTAGTCAGACTACCTATATTAAGTAAATGATTAAAAGCTGCCGAAGTATCCCTGGGATGTGGAAATTTAGACCAGGTATCATTTGCCGGGCATTGTGGAAAAATCACAACCGCAGGAAATTGCTTTCGTAGATCCGGCTTGAGGAATAAGTCGCCTCCATGCAGCAGCTGCAACGCATTATCGCTTCCCCGCTCACCCGAACCATGTAAAAAAACCAGCAGCGGATAGGCTTTCCCTCTTTTTGCGTTTTCCGGATAAAGAATCCGGTAACGAAGCGTATCTCCGTTACGCACAAAAATTTTTCTTTGATAAAGGCTGCTGTCCTGCGCCAGTAAAGGATAAGCGCATATAAGAAAACAGATAAATAAAATGATTTTTTTCATAATGGCAGATGGTATCAAATCCATT
>JAYVXJ010000262.1:0-2062 GCA_043785285.1 Chitinophagaceae bacterium | reverse complement strand
ACTGGCCACAACCGGGGCCTATAATATCAAATAAGCCGATCATTCGTCCCTTGAATTTTGCCCGAATAGTTGATCCCGGTTCCGTGGATTTAGCTAAATAGGATAAGGTCTTTGGCATCAACCGGGCCACAGAATCATCTGCTGACTCCAATATCTTCCATGAACCACTGGTCTGAAGAGTAGCGATAGAAATCAGTTGAGCTTCTTCCCAATTATTTGGGGTAAATGGCTTTATCAGCTTATGCGCCACCCTAATATTTGAACGGTTGCCGGCAATGGTTTGCAGCGACCTTGACAGTGCTTCTGTGTACAACCGATGGCCGGTTTCAGCATAGGGATGAACGTTGTCGGGAGAGAATACCATTTTCCCGGGATATTCATCCAGTTCCCCTTTGAAGATCAGTTCTCCACTTAAAGCCAATGCGGCCACTTCCATTCCCATGCTCACAGACGGAATCCCATAATGTTGGGCAATATCTTCCATTGCGCGGGAGCTCACAGGAAGTCTTCCTTTTTCCATGGGCGCCAGCATGGTTGCCGCCAGTGTATAAACAAAACAGATATCCGTATTTGCGTTATACTTCCAGGTTTGACGCACTATTCCTTCCATGGTCTCATGGATCAATTCAGGTGACATTTCTCCGTCATTTACAGCAAATTCGATAAAGATAAGATCCGGGTTTAATTCCAATACCTGTTTTCTAAGACGAAATATGCCAAAGTCAGAACCCGTGCCGCCGATAGCTGCATCTATGGATTTAATGGTAGCGGCAGGATATTGCTTCTGTAACCAGGAAGCAGAGCCTTCGCGCCAACCATTCGCTGCGGCTGTTATGCTTCCCCCTAAATAGGCAATCGTGACAGACTGTCCAGTCTGTAGCTTCTGAAAAAAATTGGGCAGCCCTTTCCTGATCCGGCACTCGCGGGCCTCGGACAAAGAATCGCTTTGAGCCTGCATACAGGGGGTTTGCAAATAGATCAACAGGAAGAAACTCAGTTTCCTGACTATGCCTGCCGGTAAAATTTTTAAAAATCCATTATTCATGAGCGTTAGTTGTTTTTAATAATAAATAACCAGTGTGTCTTTCTTATTCTTTCCATCTGCATTCATTACAGTCTCCACAATTCCTTTATCCGCAGTGTATTTCCATTTGCTCCTGGGTATTTGTTTACTATTAAGCATAATTTTATCAGGTCGGGGTGAAATTATTTCTAACAGATAAACCCGGTTTTTAGCCATTTGATCATAACTACCTCCTCCGGCGTTAATCATCAATTCGATTCTTTTACTATCGGCTTTGCATTGAAACTCGGTTTTTGAAAATGCGGCCTCCTTGTATTTGAAACTAATCCCATCATCTTCATATAAGGTATAGGCTGATTTTCCTTCGGGATATATTTTCATTATTAAAGTATCTGCAGGTTTTTCATCTACGTATTGCATGGTTTGCTGATAGGGAATGATAGCACCGGCTTTAATGAAGAGAGCGCCGCCGCGATTGTTGGGGATACTATAATTGATTTCCTGCTTTCCCTGATATTTTTTGCCCGTCCAATAATCAATCCAGTTGCCTTCAGGTAAGTAAACCTTATTGGTAAAAGCCGCTACCAATAAGTTATCTCCAAACAGGTATTCTGTGCTATTATCCTGGATTGCCGGGTCATCCGGATATATCAGCGGTAAGGCCCTGACTATCGGCATACCCGTCAGGGCTCCATGCAGCGCAGAAGAATATATATAGGGTATGAGGCTGTATCTTAAGGCTGCGTAATACCTGAACATTTCTTTATCTGCCGGACTGAAGAACCAGGGATGAAAGATATAGCTCCAACTGTTAACCTGCGTCCAGGGCAATAAAAAACCCATGTGCATAGCAGGCGCCATAGGATAAACCTGCTCCAATACGTCGCAGGATACATTCATATGCCCGGTCATACCATGGTTTAATACATCATACAGCACTTTTTTCGTTCCTCCGTTATCACCGGCGGTTGAAGCGCACCAATGCTGAATTCCCACATAACCACCGCAATAATGAAGGAAGGGGCGCAAACCAGCATG
>JAYVXJ010000261.1:0-2062 GCA_043785285.1 Chitinophagaceae bacterium | reverse complement strand
AGGTGTAATGCATGGGGTTCAATTTCATCGAGGTCTTCCGTATTGATGGTTGCCGGTATCATATCGTGCTTTACAGATAATATACAGATAATACTTTCAACCGCGCCGGCGGCTCCCAATAAATGGCCAGTCATGGATTTGGTGGCGCTGACAACTACGGGTAGTCCGTCGAATATCCGCCTCATGGCATTCAGCTCGCTCAGGTCACCCTGATGTGTTGAAGTGGCATGGGCATTTACATAGTTGATTTTAGCTGCAGTAATCCCCGCATCGGCTAATGCTTTGGCCATGCCCAGTTCAGCACCGAGTCCGTCGAGTGGCGTACCGGTTAAATGATAAGCATCTGCTGCCATACCTCCGCCCACGATCTCCGCATATATGTGCGCTCCTCTTTTTGCAGCGTGCTCCCATTCTTCCAGAACCAGGGCACCGGCACCTTCCCCGATCACAAATCCGTCCCGGTGTCTATCGAACGGCCTCGACGCTTTTTGCGGATCATCATTTCTTTTAGATAAAGCCTGCGCCGAATTAAAGCCACCCACGGAAGCTGGCGTGATCGCGGCTTCCGAGCCACCGGCAATCATAATGGTTGCTTTGCCTAAACGAATCGTGTCAAAGGCATTGATGATGGCGGTATTGGAAGAAGCGCAGGCGGAAACCGTGCAATAATTGGGACCGTGTAATTGATGGCGGATGGAAATGACACCGGCGGCAATATCCACAATCATTTTAGGAATGAAATAAGGACTGAACCTTGGCGTGCCATCACCGGTGTAAAATTCTTTCAGCTGTTCTTCAAAAGTACCGATGCCGCCATTTCCTGAAGCCCATATCACACCCACTTCATACCGTTGACGTGGTTCCATGCTCTTGAAATCCAGCCGCGCATCCTTTATAGCCTGGTCACTTGCAGCAACGGCATATTGAGTGAACAGATCGTATTTTTTAATCTCTTTCTTTTCGATATAATCTTCCGCATTAAAATGATGCACCTCACATCCGAACCGGGTCTTGAATTTAGATGTATCGAATTTGGTAATAGGGCCTGCGCCGCTTTTCCCGTTCAGGATATTTTGCCAAAATTCATCTACCGAATTTCCCAGTGGGGTGATGGCGCCAATTCCTGTTATGACTACTCTTTTCATGAAATTATTTTTTAAAACGGCTGATTTGCTATGATCTTTTTCCGGCAGCATAGTCCCGGAATTCGATATTACCGTTTTCTTTCCGTAATGTCCGTATTATTAAATGAAAAATGAAAACACAAAACGTTGGCCGCCCTTTCAATAATATTCTGGATGGTAAGACATTATAAAGATTGTCGGAGGCTTTTTCAATCATAGTCAGTAGCCATAAAATTAAGAATTCAAATATTGGCTATTGATGAAACCATCCTTACCTTCAATTTTACAATTCAAAGCATGTCAAACCGATAAATAGCGTATTGATGCTGCTGATTTATTTTAAATCGGATCTGGATACATAAGAAATTACGGACGCCATTGAACGGATACGAAAAGCCATTAAGGCGGAGTTCAAGCTTGTTTAATTCATCATCATTCAACCGCAGTGAGTTTTGCTTTTCATCTTTCAGAAACAATCAGGAATTTTCTGTTGTTCGATTAGACCTTGAATAACCTTGAATAAATCAAAATTAAGAATGCTTTAGCGGATAAGATCATCCGGGAATAATGGTAATTTCAGGTTTTTTTCATAAAGCGCATCAGATGACCAATACAAGCGACAGTCAGCAACGCAGCATCCTGCGAAACATTGCCCGTAAAGCGATGGTGGGCAGAGGCCTTCTCCCGGATTTTTCTCCCGAAGCAATTGCCGAGTTGAATGGAATCCGGGAAACTCCCGCAACAGTTTCGGAATCGTCGCGTGATCTCAGGCAACTTGCCTGGTGCTCTATAGATAACGATGATTCGCGTGATCTGGATCAATTAAGCGTGGCCATTCCGATGCCCGGAGATATAACAAAAATTCTGGTTGCCGTTGCTGATGTGGATTCGGTTGTTAAGAAGCAGTCCGCCCTGGACAGTCACGCAAAACAAAATAC
>JAYVXJ010000260.1:0-6948 GCA_043785285.1 Chitinophagaceae bacterium | reverse complement strand
AGTTTCGCCTATCAATGGAAAATGAAATCTGGGTGGTGATCTTTGAAGGTAATTATTTACTTCGGGATAGCTATTATCAATTAATTAATGGCATGCCGGGTCTTACCTGTGCAGGTACATTTGACAACGCGACGGAACTGATCTTTAAAATTAAACGCAGTGACCCCGAAGTAGTGCTGAGGGATATTGAAATGCTGGGTATTACGGGCATTGAAGATGTAAGGATTATTAAGGATAGTTTTCCCGTCGTTTATATTATAATGCAAACCGTGTTAACGTTTACCGTAAACGCTTTATTTATTTTCATCTGTATTACAGCAGGATCATTGGCTTTTACCCAACGTGATGTTCAGGCTCTAAAAAATTCTTGACCATTATAATTTAGAATGAGAATTAAATCGCCCTCATTCGCCCCATTTGTATTGAAATCCTTATTTATTCTTCACTGTATCCTGGTAGGCCTTGGGAGTACCACGATCGGTGTTGCACAATCTGTAGTAGGCAAATGGAACCAGGTATCCAGTAAACAATTCCTTACCGCCCAAAGTACTAAATCCCATGGCAAATCGGTTTTGGAAGCCCAAACGTCAACAATCGGTAGTTTGGTGATTGAGTTTAAATCAAATCATACTTATGTAATGAAGTCTACCAGTAATTACAACATAAAAGTACCTTCTAACAATGGTTCGAAAGGTCATACGCTAAGCGGTAGCACGGGGAATAAGACGTTTAGAGGGACCTGGACGTTATCAGGAAATAAATTAGAAATGCCGTTGGATGCGCATCAGGAAGATCCAAAAAATAATCCCCTTAAAGATACGGCTGCTATTTTAAATACTTCAATATCGATTATCGGAACCACAATGGTAATGAGTACCGATTATCCCAACAGTAAAATAACCAGTAAAACTGAAAACACGTTTACAAAGCTGTGATAAATTATATTAATATCGCCACCTGCAAAAAATAACATCACTCCTTATTTTTACCATAATACTCCTGGCGACAGCCTGCGATGATAAAAATAAAAATTTTGCTCTTTCCGCGAACCTTGTTCTGAATGGAAGTGCGGAACTACCGGGAAACGACAGCACACCAACAGGCTGGGAAAATGTTCAGGGTAACTGGAAATCGGTGGTTATTGACAACAATCAGACAAACGGTTATGGATCATACTAATCGCATTATTAGCTGAAGTTTTAGGTTTCTTCTTGTATAAAAGAATGAAATGAGTGACAGGACCCCTGTCACTTATTAAATAAAATTTAAGAAATGTTGAAATGTTGACCCGAAATCATAAAATTTACAAGTTTTCCGTTTTCCCGTTTTCAATCACCATTTCTGTTGCTAGCATGCCAGCAATATGATCCTTCAAGCTGATCATTAGATGCAGGAAGAGGGAGAGATCAATCGATATAGGCGAAAAGTCTTATTCCGCGTTGTATACTAAACGGCGATCCTTTATCTTGCTGCTGTTTTCAATGCAACTTTAAGTATGAAGGATCATAATCGACAGTATTGGCTTAAATCAGGCTCATATAATCTAATCCTGAATATACAAGGGCTGCTTTTTGGTTTTGGTGGCTTTTACCTGCTTATCCATATATTAGATAGGCATAACTTCGGTATATGGACGTTGTTTATAGCAACTGTCACAATTTTCGAGATGATCCGCAACGGCTTGGTGCAAAATGCCCTCATTCAATTCCTTACTTTCTATAAGGAAGAAGATCATGCTGAAATCCTCTCCGCTTCTTTTGTGCTCAACAGCATTATTATGGTGGTCTGTATTGCCGTCAATATTACCATTGCCGGTTTTCTGGCCCGCCTATGGCATTACCCGCTACTGACCAATATGTTTTATCTCTATTCGATCGTTTATCTCGTGCAGGGTATTCTCTCGCAGTTTCAATGGATCGAACAGGCCCGGCTCAGCTTTAAGGGTATTTTATATTCCACAATGCTAAGGCAGGCAGGCTTTTTCGGTTATTTAGTCTATTGTTTTTTTACTCATTACAATCCTACACTCAACCGGCTGATCTATGTGATGGGAATCTTTACGATGGCTGGCGCTATCCTGGAATATTTTTTCATCCGCCAACATCTTTCCTTCCAATTCTCATTTCAGTTCACCTGGATTAAAAAAATGTTTCATTACGGCAAATATGTGCTGGCTACTTCTATCAGTGGGATGGTGACCAATACCGTGAACCAGATGATGCTCGGCACATTTATTTCGCCAGACACGGCCGGGGTTTATAATGTAGCCATCAAGATTACCAACCTCGCAGACATACCTACCAATTCGCTTGGCACCATCGTTTTTCCCCAGAGCTCAAAACGTTTTGCTGCGCAAGGCGGGGAAGCAAGTAAATATCTTTATGAAAAATCTGTAGGTACCATCCTGGCCCTGCTGATCCCTTTCGTTTTAATTATGTTCTTTTTTCCTTCCTTTGTAGTCAGGGTGATTGCCGGTGGAAAATATTCGGAAGCCGTCCCGTTAATCCGGATCACCATTCTCACTTGCCTCTTTACTCCATTTGCCCGTTTCTTCGGTACCATCCTGGATTCTATTGGCAAGACCCGGTATAATTTTATCGTGGTCGTTCTTTTCGCATCTTCCGAGATCGTTCTGAATTATTTTATGATCCGGCAGCAAGGGCTTATGGGAGCTATCTATGCAACACTAATTTCCAACATCTTTTTCTTCGGCGTAATGCAGGTGATCCTTCGCCGGGAGCTTAAAGTAAATATTTTTCATACATTTATCTATGCCTTCCGCTTTTATCCGGAATTCTGGAATATGTATGTAAAGCCGGCATTCAGGAAATAAAGAGGGGCAGTTTTTCCGGCGGCCCTGAAGATATCGACTGCTTTGAATAGCTGGAAATAATGGCTAATTTTCGCGCTAATACAAACCCTTAAGCATCCCTTCCATTATGAAGCTAGTCAGTCTCCGGTTAAACTTTAAAAATCAGATATGGAAAATATGAAATCAATGCTTGTTGTTTGCCTGTTGTTTGCCTGGGTCTTTACCATTGCGCAACCCATCCCGGCGGTAAATAAGAAACTTGAAATGTCAAAGATTGCCGATACGATGGAATATTCTTTAAAGAAAGAATTGCTGAATGTATGGTATCCCCGGTCGGTGGATAGTTTGTATGGTGGATTCTTAAGCACGTTTACGTACGATTTTAAGCCGACGGGCAATCAGGATAAAATGATCGTTACCCAGGCGCGTCATATGTGGGTGAATGCAAAAGCCGCTGAACGCTATCCTTCAATCGTCTATTATAAGACCGGTACCCGTCAGGGCTTTAACTTTCTCAAAAATAAAATGTGGGATAAAACAGAAGGCGGTTTTTATACGTTTGTCGACCGGCAGGGCAACCCAAAGAATGGCACGGACAAACAGGCTTATGGTAATGCGTTTGCTATTTATGCATTAGCTGCGTATTATAAATCTTCGGGAGATACCAGTGCGCTGAATCTGGCAAAGCAGGCTTTTTTATGGTTGGAAAAGCATAGTCATGACCCGCTGGATAAGGGATATTTCCAGCATATGCATAGAGATGGAACGCCTATCAAAAGGACTGCTGAAATTCGTTCGACTGCTGAAACCGGATATAAGGATCAGAACAGTTCGATTCACCTGTTGGAAGCGTTTACAGAATTATATGCTGTCTGGAAAAACAATCTGCTGCGCGAACGTCTGAATGAAATGTTATTGCTGATCAGGGATAAAATGGTTTCGCCCAGAGGCAATCTTGTTCTCTTCTTTCAGCCTGACTGGACGCCCGTATCATTTAGTGATTCTGGAAGAGTATCCATTATGAAACACCGCAATCTGGATCATGTATCTTTCGGACATGATGTGGAGACCGCTTATCTTATGCTGGAAGCCTCACAAGCTTTGGGAATTAAAGACAATTCAATGACCCTGCGTATTGGTAAAAAAATGGTGGATCATGCTCTTAGAAATGGCTGGGATAAAGCAATAGGCGGGTTTTATGATGAGGGATATTACTTTAAGGGAGACCCGGGAATTACCATTATCAAAGACAGTAAAAACTGGTGGGCTCAGGCGGAAGGGTTGAACACCCTGTTACTTATGGCAGACCAGTACCCGGATGACCCGATGCATTATTTTGAAAAATTCAAATTGCTTTGGAACTATACCCAAACTTATTTAATTGACCATGACCATGGTGACTGGTATGAAGAGGGATTGGACAGGGAACCAGAAAGAAAGACAGCTTTAAAGGGCCACATCTGGAAAGCGGATTACCATAATTACCGGGCATTATCGAATTGCATTGACCGGTTAAGACAAAACGCTATTGGGTCAATGACTTTTCAGAAGCGCTGAGTTTGTTAAACAGTTCCATTTAAGAAGTGGAATAGAGTAGCTGTATTTAATACTATATTGTGGATAAACATTTTCATTGCCCCACTCTCCTCAAGCTTTAAAGCGAACACTCAATTCTACCATGCTTTGGGGACTTGGGGTCGGTTATGTGATTTCCGGGATGTATTTTGGCTGGAATCTGGGCCTCGAAAAAGGAGGCACCCTTGGTTTGGGTATTGCTACCCTTTTTGTCATCATCATGTACCTGGCTTTCACCTTTAGTTATGCAGAACTGGCCTGCTCCATTCCCAAGGCTGGCGGAGCGTTTGATTATGCCAGTAGGGCATTGGGAAAGGATCTGGGTTTTTTAGCAGGAATGGCACAGAATATTGAATTCATCTTTGCTCCACCGGCTATCGCATTTGCCATTGGGGCTTATTTCAATTTATTTTTCCCTCAATTGCCGATCCTGAGTATATCCATTTTTGTTTACCTGCTCTTTACCGGGTTGAATATGTATGGAGTAAAAGCTGCCGCGTCCTTTGAGCTGCTTATCACTATTCTGGCTGTAGGCGAGTTGCTTTTGTTTGCCGGTATTACACTGCCCCATTTTAAGATGACTAATCTGCAGCATCATGCATTACCTCAGGGATGGCAGGGGATATTTGCTTCGCTTCCATTTGCGATCTGGTTTTTTTTGGGTATTGAAGGCGTAGCGAATGTGGCAGAAGAAACGTTGAATCCTCAGCGAACCATATTGAAGGGATTCGGTTACGCAATTTTTACACTGGTGATTCTATGTATGCTGACCTTTGCCGGATCCGTAGGTGTAGCCGGCTGGGAAGCCGTCGTCTACAAGGCGGATGGTAGTACTTCCGATTCACCCTTGCCGATGGCATTAGCCCATATTGTTGCAGATAATCATTTTCTTTATCATCTCCTGATCACCGTAGGATTACTTGGGTTAATTGCTTCCTTTCATGGTATTATCCTGGCGGCTGGTCGTTCCAGTTTCGAATTCGGCCGGGTACGGTTTGCACCTGCCTGGCTCGGTAAAATACATCCCCGCTTTCAAACACCTGTAAATGCTTTGCTGATTAATATGCTGATCGGCATCTTTGCTTTATGTACAGGTAAGACTGTTGAGATCATCACCATTTCTGTATTTGGGGCACTTACCTTATACATTCTTTCCATGATTTCATTGCTCAGGTTACGAAAAAGCGAGCCCGATTTGAAGCGCCCTTTTAAGGTGCCATTATATCCCGCTTCTCCGGTGATTGCTTTGGTCATTGCCCTGATATCTTTTATTTCCATGACCATCTATAATTTTAAATTAGCGGTCGTTTACGGTGGATTATTGGCCGGCTGTTACCTTTTGTTTAAATTATTCATGCAGTTAAAAACATCTTCCGAAATAATAAAATGAATACTGGTCCCATGGAGCCGAAAGAAATCATTCAACAGGTTAAATCACATTCCGCCGGAAAAGTGAAAATCGCTTTTAGCGATATCGATGGTGTTTTAAGAGGAAAATACATAGCTACAGAAAAGTTCCTGTCAGTCATTGAAAACGACTGCAGTTTCTGCGATGTTATCTATGGCTGGGATATGGCGGATGCTGCCTATAATAATGTACGATTTACCGGCTGGCATACCGGGTATCCTGACGCTGCTGCCCGGATTGATCTGAGTACATTCCGTAAAATTCCCTGGGAAAATGACATTCCTTTTTTCCTGGGTGAAATGACGGGAGGAGATGGAAAGGCGGCTGATATATGTCCGCGGCAATTGTTGAAAAAAGTTTTAAGTGAAGCGCAGGGACTTGGATTCACCCCGTATTTTTCTCAGGAATTTGAATGGTACAACTTCTTAGAAACACCCCAGAGTGCAAGTGAAAAGCAATTCAGAAATCTTGTACCCCTCACGCCAGGCATGTTTGGTTATTCCATTTTGAGAACCACGTTGAAGAATGGTTTTTTCACAGATCTTTTCGATCAGTTGAAAAAATTTAATGTGCCGTTGGAGGGCCTCCATACAGAAACCGGCCCGGGTACTTACGAAGCAGCCATCGGCTATGCTACTTTATTGGAAGCGGGCGATAGAGCTATACTGTTTAAAACGGCTGTAAAGGAAATTGCTTACCGCAACGGGATCATGGCTACATTCATGGCCAAGATCAATGAAAACCTTCCCGGCTGTGGTGGTCATATTCATCAGAGTCTGTGGGATAAACTTTCGGAAAAGAATCTTTTTTACGACGGGAAAGATTCCTTGAAAATGAGCCCGATCATGAGGCAATATACTGCCGGCCAGTTGCATTGCCTGCCATACATATTGCCCCTGTATGCCCCAACGATTAACAGCTATAAGCGGCTGGTGGAAGGAGGATGGGCACCAACAACACGTACCTGGGGTATCGATAACAGAACAGTTGCGCTACGTGTTTTAAATCATTCGGAAAAGGCTTGCCGGTTGGAGACCAGGGTGGTGGGCGCTGACGTAAATCCTTACCTGGCTATGGCGGCGGCCCTGGCTTCTGGATTGTATGGTATAAAACATCAACTTGAACTGGCACAACCGCCCACTACCGGTAATGG
>JAYVXJ010000259.1:0-2065 GCA_043785285.1 Chitinophagaceae bacterium | reverse complement strand
ATTTACTTTTTTTTATATCGTGGACTTTGCTCATTATAGTTATTTGTCCCAGCGCCTCAGCGCCAGTGTACTCAACTACTTACAGGATGCAGGCATTTCCCTGAACATGGTTTGGCAAACCTATCCGGTGCTGCGCCTCCTGCTGGCATGGGTTGTAGGAAGTCTATTAATCCTGTGGATCCTGAAAAAATCCTTCTGCCGTGTTGCCAGCCGTTCCGATACAAAGGTTCCAAAGCGGAAATGGATCTGGATTCTGTGCAGTTTTCTGCTTTTGGGTATTGGTATTTTTGGAAACCTGGGACAATATCCTTTACGTTGGAGTGATGCTTTTTCGCTGGGCAGTGATTACCGCGCAAATCTGGCTTTAAATCCTTTCCAATCATTTTTCAGCAGCCTGAAGTTTCGTAAATCGGGTTATAATCTGAGTAAGGTAAAGCATGCTTATCCCTTACTGCAACCTTATTTTCAATTTCCCGGAGATTCGAATTCCCTGAACTACGACCGGTTCATTCAGCAGACCCCGGTAATAAGCAAGCCCAATATAGTGGTGGTTATCTGCGAATCTTTCAGCGCTTACAAAAGTTCTATGTGGGGAAATCCGCTGAATACCACGCCCTTTTTCAAAGGGATGGCGGAAAAAGGAATATTCTTCGACCAGTGTTTTACACCTTCCTATGGAACTGCACGTGGCATATGGGCCGTCCTAACCGGTATACCTGATGTGGGTCAGGCCAATAGTACAACCAGCCGTAACCCGGCAGCCGTGGATCAGCATAGCATTATAGATGATTTTACAGGGTATGAAAAATATTATTTCCTCGGCGGAAGCGCCAGTTGGGCCAATATCAGGGGTTTATTAACGGATAATATTAACGGGCTTCATCTGTATGAACAGCAGGATTATAAAGCACCCAAAATAGATGTTTGGGGCATTAGTGATAAGAATTTATTTCTCGAAGCAAACCAGGTATTGAACAAACAATCCAACCCTTTTTTTGCCATTATTCAAACTGCGGATAACCACCGGCCATATACCATTCCTGCGGAAGATGAATATGCTTTTCATAAGATCCGGGTAGCTGAAGACTCTCTGAAGCAATTTGGATTTGAAAGTAATGAAGAAATGAACGCTTTCCGGTATACTGACTTCGGTTATCAGAAATTTATAGAGGCCGCTGCCGCTGAAAAATATTTTACGAATACCATTTTCATTTTTGTAGGCGACCATGGTATTGCGGGAAATGCAGGAAAGATGTTTCCCAGCGCATGGACGGACGAACGTTTGGATAATATGCATGTGCCCCTGTTGTTTTACGCTCCGTCTTTACTACAGCCTAAACGGATCCATGAATTTGCATCCCAGGTGGACCTAATGCCAACTGCAGCCGGTCTGGCTAAAATAACCTATCACAATACCGGCTTGGGAAGGGATTTATTGGATTCCGCTCATACCCGGGATAAATCTTTTTCTTTTATTTACGATCCGGATCAGGGATATATTGGCTTATTAATGGGTGATTATTTTTACCGGGAGCAAATGATCACCCACAACGGAACCTTGTATTCAGCGATCTCTGATAATCCCGTAGATCCTGTAAAAACAAAAGATAGTCTGGAGAAAATGTCTTCGCTGGCCAAGGGCATCTATGAAACTTCCCGGTATCTGTTGCTGAATAATAAAAAGAAACCCTGATATTCCATCATGCATTTATCTTCCCTGGCTCTGTTTTCTGCTATGGCACTTTGTTTTTCCTGTGGCGGGAAATTTCAGCACCGGAGGGAATCCGTTTCCGGACCGGTTCAGAAAATTCCGGTTACCCGTGATCAGGTATATGACCTGAGCGGATATGCCGATGAAGGTGGTGGCAACCCGTATCATCTGTTTGACGAAAATGCATATGTTGATCCACGTTATACTCCGGTAGGGGAACCTTATATACCCGTCACCAATTGTCAGCCTACCCGTAATAGAGAAATTTATTTCGGTACCGGAAAAGGAAACCGGATCGTGGTTGACCTGCTTGTTCCCTATGCGCTGAAGGAAATTTATCTGTTCGACCGGTCC
>JAYVXJ010000258.1:0-6951 GCA_043785285.1 Chitinophagaceae bacterium | reverse complement strand
CCCAAGGATGCCGAGAATGTGGCTGAACTCTCCGTTTCGACGCAGCGTGTACACAATGGATATCATTCTTTGCGCCTGCGCACGCCTGTGAGACTCGAAGGCCCCGCTCCGAAAAACGGGCGGGGATGGGGGCGCTCCGGATTGAGGCGTCATTTTGATGGAGAAAACTGGACTCATTTCAATCGACTCTCATTCTGGATCTTTCCTGATTTGCCCGGATTCTATACCACGGCATTGGATATGCAGCTTTTTAATAACGGTATTAAAAAAATGCCCGCCCCCTTCGGACAGGAAGGCGAAACGTCGATCATCCTTCGTAATCATGAATGGAACCACGTTGTCTGGGAAATTGGCAATGTGGAACGCGATAAGATTACAGACTTTGAAATTTCTTACGGATTGTCTGGCAGTTATCCCGGCGAAGCAGATATTATTGAATTCTTCTTCGACCGGTTGGATCTCGAAAAAGTGGAGCCGGATAAAATTGAAGGCTGGGATGTATGGCCACACCGGATTTCGTATAGTCATGCGGGTTATCAGAACGGTGCCTTAAAAAGCGCCATCGCCAGTAATCTGAATGCTACGGATTTTAAATTAATCGATCAGGATAACGGAGAAATTGTTTTATCAAAACCGGTTCAGATGGTAACAACACAGCTGGGAAATTTTCAGGTGATGGATTTTTCTGAAGTCCGGAAATCAGGGTCATATGTATTGGAAGCCGGAGGAATACAAACGCATTCTTTTCCAATAGACGCCAACGTATGGGAGTCGTCTGCCAGGAAGGCAATTAACTTTTTGTATATGGAGCGTTGCGGAATGGCAATACCCGGAGTGCATGGGATTTGTCATGGCGACTGGACTTCGGAGCACAACGGAAAAAAGATGGTGATCAACGGAGGCTGGCACGATGCCGGAGATCTTAGCCAGGGAACTGGCAATACGGGCGAAATTGTATATGGATTATTCAGCCTCGCAGAACGATTACATAGTAGAAATGAAAATCCCGAATTATATGAACGGGTAATGGAAGAAGCCTGCTGGGGGCTTGACTGGCTCCTGAAAACCAGCTTCGGTGATGGCTACCGCTGTGGCTCCATCAACAGCCGCAGAACGAATGGCATTCTCGGAGATCCCGATGATGTAACATCCACGGCTCATAACAGTGCCATGGATAATTTTATATCATCGGCTGCAGAAGCTATTGCCAGCCGGGTTTTAAAAGAACGGGATCCAAGGCTTGCGGCCAATGCATTAAAAAGGGCAGCAGCCGATTGGAAGTTTGCTGTGGAAGGCATGGGCAATAGTAAGGACAACGCTTCTAAGGAAATATGGACAGGAACTTTTGATTCGGATAATATTGAATATGAAATCCCTGCTGAAGGAATCCTTGCTTCGGTGAATCTTTGGAAAGCAACCGGCAACAAACAGTATGAAGAAAAAGCTACCCAATGGGCACAACTGATCATCAATTCACAGCAACGTAAAAGGCCCGACTGGGATACTCCATTAACAGGATTCTTTTATGCCAATACCGCCAAGAACCGGCTGCTGCATTTCGTTCACCGTGGACGAGACCAGGCACATATTCTCGCACTCACAGAACTATGTACTGCTTTTCCGGATCATCCGGATTGGATGAAATGGTATTCAGCAGTTGCCCTTTATGCTGAATATTTAAAAACCATTGCACCCTATACGGCGCCCTATAATGTAATGCCAGCCTCTATTTATAACGACAGTGAATACCTGAAAGTGCCCGAAAGCCGGCGGGAATCATTCCGGAAACAGGTACTCAACGGTATCCCTCTGGGAAAAGGAAATTATCTGCGTTTGTTTCCCGTGTGGATGGATTACCGCGGACACTTTGGAACGATTCTTCCACAGGCGCAGTCACTGGTTAATGCTGCCCTTTTGCGCGGAGATCTTGCATCGGCACAGCTTTCAGAACATCAGCTTGAGTGGGTGATCGGGCGAAATCCCTTTTCTCAAAGTATGATGTATGGAGAAGGTTACGACTTTACCCCGTTGTACACGCCTTCATCCGGCGATATGGTTGGCGCGTTACCGGTGGGCATTCAGACGCGGGAAGAAAAAGATATTCCCTACTGGCCGGTGCAAAGTACCTGGACTTATAAAGAGATCTGGGTACATCCTGTCGGCCGATGGATCTGGCTATTGCGTAACCTTTCCGGTCCGGCACTTGTTGAAGGGCAAGCCAGTACGCCGGTGGGATTCAAGGAGACTACAACAGGACAACAAATAAAAGTAGAACCTAACAACGTGACCGGCCGGTTTCGGGCCATGTTACCGGAAGGGAAATATAGTGTTCAATGCAATGGAGAAGAACAGTTCATGACTTTTTTACCCACGGCAACATACAACCTGGATTTGCGTCCCTCACGCATGTTCCATTTTGAGGTTTCCAAACTCAACTCTGGGAAAGGAAAAGTGACCATCAGGATAACTGTGCGGGGAAAGGGAAATCATCATTTCACTATTCGTACTGACAATCTTAATCTTGCCAATTCCCGGAAAGAATTAACCTTAAAACCAGGACAATCCAGTACGCTTGAATGGCAAGTCAGTATTGGTGCACAGGATACGCCGTGGGTTGCTGTAGTGATACCGGATGATGATATTTCCCAGAGAGAAGAAGTAATGGGAGCTGCCTGGGAACATTAACTTTTAAGATTCAATCATCAAATGCGATGATATAACCAACATTACTAATTTAATTCAACCACTTTACTTCAAAGTTTCCAAACTCTTTCTTTGCTTTTTCAAAGGTTTCACGGAATGTCAAATAACGCTTCCTTAAAGCGGTATGGTTATCCGCCAGGTAGGTCTTGTAATCCAGCGGTTTCTTTTCTCTTGAATAAGCGGCAAGTTTCATTTTAAGCAGGTGCATTTCATTTCTCAAATCATCTATCTCTTTCCGGAGAACGGGAAACTGTTGCGCAAAATGTTCGATTCCGGTATTTACTTCGCTTTCATCTTTTTTGGTTGAAAGTTCTTCCAGGTAATCGTTAAAGATTCTCAGGACATTGATGTCGAAATTCATTTCCGCAATCCAAAGGCGGTAGCGGAGGTGAAGACTCATAATGGAAGGAGTAGCTGGCATATCGCTAGATTTGAAGTAAAATACAAAAAATTAGAATACCCATGAAAATCAACCGGCTCAAACCCGGAAGCTACCTATGGAGAGAGATATCTTACAGGTGGCAGGAAAATTCCTATTGAAATATCGAAGTTAAACTTTAAATTTTTTTATGGATCTTATTACAAATTATCCTTACTGGCTCCTTAATCAGGGCATTATCCGAACGTATCCATCTCTTTCAACCGATATTAAAACGGAAGTCGTTATCCCGGGTGGTGGCATAAGCGGCGCATTGACTGCATGGCATCTTGGCAAAGCCGGCGTTCGGGTTACCCTGATCGACAAAAGACATATCGGTATGGGCAGTACCGCTAGCTTTCAATATGCCTCAACCATCAAGGACAGCGCAAAGCTCAAAGAAGACTATCTGGCCAGAAAAAGAGCTGGAATAAAATTACAATGGCTGGATAAGGATGATGTCAAACAAAAATTTGGGTTTCAAAAAAATGCCGGATTGCTTTCCAAAGAAGGAGCCGAAATTAATGCTGGAAAATTGGTGATCGCCTGCGGTTATGAATCTACGGCAATATGGGTTTGCCATCGTAGGTGGCTGATTTCAGAATGGATTCACCCACCTGCAAAGCAGACAGGGAAAGCGGTGCATAATGGAGCGGCCTGCAATAAGCCTGTCCTTCGTGAATCGTCCACCACATAAGTTTTATCAGTTTCTCTGCCCTATCCTGGCCACGGTCATTATATTTTTGTTCCTTATAAATAATAGTCCAGGTAAAACTGCTTATCGGATATCCATCCGATGCTTCCGTATTGGTGATGGATACTTTTGCATCGGCCGCCAATTGAATATTTCCCGCAGCAGTAATGGAAGAAAGATTGGGATAAATAAAATGACCTGATTTATTTTTTATAGCAGCCGCGGCCATTTTGTTTTGCTCAGCATAAGACAATTCCATATATCCGATACTACCAGGGGTCTGTTTAACCAATCCGGATACCCCTTCATTACCCTTTCCTCCCAAACCCACAGGCCAATTAACCGCTGTGCCTTTGCCTACTTTAGATTTCCATTCATCGTTTACTTTTGAAAGATAATCCGTCCAGATAAAAGTAGTGCCACTCCCATCTGAACGATGGATAACAATAATCGGTATGGCCGGCATTTTAGCACCCGGATTAACATTCTCAATAGTCGGATCATTCCAGGTTTTAATTTTTCCTAAAAATATATTGGCAATCACTTCCGGAGTAAGCTTTAATGTGTCCTGAAAGCCAGGTAGGTTATAACTGACTACGTCCGCTCCGGAAGCAATCGGAATATGCAGCATCGCTACTCTGAGCTTATTGGATTGTTCTTCATTTAATGGTGCATCCGTACCTCCAAAATCAACAGTCTTATTGGTAATCTGAAGGATGCCGCCGCCGGATCCGATGGACTGATAATTTACTTTCATTCCGGTGGCCTTATTGTACTCACTGAACATTTTGGAAAAGAGCGGATATACGAATGTACTACCGGCGCCAAGTAAGGTATTGTCGGCTTTTGATTTTGTTGCGGTACTATCCTCGCCATCTTGTCCATTTCCTGACCCATTACAACTGCATAGAACCAAACTGAATGCTGCCAGGAAAACAAGTCCTGAACCCATTAGGTTTTTTGCCTGTTGTATGATTTTCATATAAATGATTAATGAGTTAAATAATTTACCATGCTTTCAAATAGGATTAATCGCACAGATGATTGCCAGTGACGATAAGGGATCATAAAGGTAAGGCCGATCAAAGCAATATTGACCGGCCAGTTTTAAACGTGTTATGTACGTTATCTTTTTTATATTACATTAAAAAGCAGGTGTGCAACCCTGATTTGATAACATTAAACCCCGGCAATCCTTTGTTTATAAGCTGCCAGCGCATCCTCCAGGCGTTGTCTGGCTGTCGGATCTCCCGGAACATTATGGGAAGGGTGGATATGTAATTTTACACCCCTGTCTACCAGAATCTCAGCCACAGTTATAACCGTCATCCAAACGCAGGTAATAAAAGCCATGGTTGATACAGGACCTAATTTATCCTGGTGATTTTTAATGGGAACCGAAGCATCTTCTATAGGTGCGCAGGAGTCAACCACCACATCCGCCAGATCAAAAATATTTTTTCCACTGGAATGCCGGGTTTGTTTTCCTTTTGCTTCCGCAGCAGAACCGAATGCAATCACCTTCATCCCCTTTTTCTTCGCTTCAATGGCAACATCAATATTCACGTTGTTGATTCCGGAATGAGAGAACACCCACATCGTGTCCCGCGGATCAAAATTATATCCTTTCATAATTTCCACGCCATAGCCCTCCACCCTTTCGAGGAACACAAACTGGTGAACACCCATTTCACCGGTTATACGGGTAAAAAAAGTAAGCGGCAATTCGATCATCGGATGAAAGCCTACGAATCCACCTATTCTTGGATACATTTCTTCAATAGGCAAGGTGGCATGTCCGCATCCAAATGTATGAACCCATCTTCCGCATTCAATACTATCTGCCATAAGTTCTGCTGCCTTCCGGATATTACTCATTTGCGTATCTTCTATCCTGGACATTACATTTCTTGCATTCGCGAGCCATTGTTCTGCTAACATATTTTGTAGTTTAATTAATGTGATCTGAGCTTTTTAAATATGAACACACATAATATCATCATGATGCTTAGCTCTACATAACAAACGGTGGTCAGGTGCTGCACCCCATATTTATGAACAATGATTCCCATACCATAGTTGATCCCCATATTGCCAATGAGGGCGATGGTAAAAGCAAAACTAAAAGCAGTACCGGACAAGTCTGCAAAACGTTCTCCAACAAAACCCAGCATGATCGGAAATCCACCGGCCAATCCTGCTCCGGAAAGAAACAAACCAATCACAAGGAAAGTCTGATTCGATCCTGCCTGCATCGCCCCTATGCCGGTAAATAACAGGAGGAGGCTGGCCCACATGATTTTTGTATGTGAAACGGATCTGAAAACACTACCTGTAAGCAATCGCATTAAAATCATTCCCACAATATGGAAGGAAAGTGCATACAGTGCGTTGCTTTCTATCATGGCGCCACGCGAGATCAGGTAGGTGGTGGTCCAGTTATTAATAATGGCTTCCAGACTGCTTTGAAAGAATAAAAAGAAAGAGATCAATAACAGCAGTGGGTTAAAAAGGCGGCTCCATTTTATTCCCTTTGAAGCTGACGATTGTTTTGCAGGTGGAAATTTTAAGAAAAAATAGAATATTCCTACAGCGAATGCCAGCCACGCCACCGCAGCGATTACCTGGAAAGAGTTCCAGCTTTTGGAGAGCAAACCCAATACCAGCGGCATTCCTAACGCGCCGATACCAAAGAACACACCGAGCAGACTTAAATCAGCTCCTTTATTTTTGGCGCTGATATCTGCTACCAGCGCATTAGTAGCGCCATTGATGATTCCTCCACCAATACCAAAAATATAAATACAGATTTTTAAACTATTTAAGGAAGAAGCATAGGCAATCCCTTCAAAACCGGCAAACATGCCCAGACAGGCAAGGATCAGCAAAGATTTATATCCATACCGGTCGCATACCGGACCAAATAAAAATGAACCCGTCAGGATTCCAATGGGAAGTATGGAAAAGAGCGTGCCGGATCCTTTTCCATCCAGCATAAACTTCTGTTTCAGGTCAGGCGCTACAGCACCCAGGGTGATGAGGCTGATGCCAAAGAGTAACATACCAAAACAGCAAGCGGGGAAAACCAGATTTTTGTTATACGTCCGGCTCATGATCATACTTTACTATTTTGCAT
>JAYVXJ010000257.1:0-2065 GCA_043785285.1 Chitinophagaceae bacterium | reverse complement strand
TAATAAAAAATCTGATCCCTTATGCGGCGCATCGGGTTCCGATGGGCACTTATTTACTCATTCCGTAGAAAAGCTACTGACGGGAAACCGGGTCAATTATGCTGGCTGACCGGGTTCTATAGTATCATTCAGGAATTCATCAAATTCAGGTCGCTTCGGATCAGACCCGTATTGGTTCAGCCCTTGTGTGCCATCGGTACAGGCTAATATCAGATTATAAATGGGAATCAGAAGGAACCAACCGCTTTTATTCACATCGTGCATTCTCCGAACACCTACTGCTATGCCCGGAATCAATACGGTCAGGGAATAAATATTATTCAAAAGCCTGGTACCTATGGCCTCGTCGATCAAGGTCAGTACTATAGCAATCAGTAGATTAAATAAAACAAAATACCAATACTCGCTTCTTCTTGCGCGGCCATTAAATACGGCAAACTTTTTTAGAACAGTTAAATAGTAGTTCATGATTCAGGAGGTTGTTTTATCGACTGTTAGGGATAGGTATATAGAAATTAGTCTTCTATAACTTCTTATTAAATATAAGAATAAGATTAACAAATGCAAACAGTTGGTGATTAAAGGTTCAATTGGCTGCTGTTCATATTGTTATCCAGCGAAGTAATATAAGGGAATACTCTTAGCATCAAATCCTGCCTATTGATTTACCTTCGTTTCTGATCACCCATGGAAGAGTCATTTACGATAACGGTTTTACATAAGGGGATTGAAAAAGAGTTGGCAGGGACGCTGCGAATCAGCGCTTTCACGCATCAGTTTCTTTTTAAAATCGGAAATACAGAAATCATGCTGGAGAAGGATGATGAAGGAAATTTCAGGGCTCTTGTACCTACCCCTTTTTCAGAAACAACGATGAAGATCGATTCATCTCTGATTCAGGCCCTGATTGAAGAAATGGAGAAAGTAATGAAAGAATAATCCGGCATATTTCCGGAATGGCTTGCATGAATGTACTTTTAATCGAACCAGAACGTTAAAGAATTAAGGCCAATACCACTTTATCATGGATGAGAATACTTCAGATCTACCAGTCTATACAGTTATAGAAGCGGTATTCAAGCAAAGAAAAACGACGGATGAAAAAGTTCAGATGATGGCTTCCTGTACGGTAAATGGTAAACCAGGACGCAGTGTATGGATAGAAGTTCCTACCGTTCTGTATAATGGTTATAAAGGAAAAGTGCGCATTATTGAATTCAATATTAAAAGCGGTATGCTGGAGGTGCTAAAAGTACAGAAACTCTGAAATTTAAGTTAATGGATTTTATTGGTAAAGTTGCTCTTCCTATTGTCCATTCTCAATTTATCAAAGAATCAATCTTCTTCGCCAGCTTATGATCTTTCTCCGTAACAATATCTCCTGCGTCGTGGGATGATAGCCAGAACTCCACTTTGTTGTATTCATTGGTCCATCGGGGATGATGATCCATTTTTTCTGCTTCCAGGGCTACCCGGGTCATAAAGGCAAATGCCTCCGAAAAGTCTTTAAATTTAAATTCCTTGTGCAATTTTTTATCTGACTCCTTCCACATATGATCAATTTACGATTACTAATGGCTTCCCACTACTATTTGCATGTGCTTGTACTGTCTGTCTACCGCAAAAAGAATGCCTCTGTCTAGTCCTTTCTGAATCTTTGTCTCCCTTTGACCATCATTTCATACCCTTTCCGTTTGAGGGAGATGGTTCGTTGGTCTTCATTCGCATGCCGGTGTTTCCTGTAAGCCGTGAAGATGAGGGAGGGGTTTATTATGCCGACCACTTGTTTCTTATTTTCTTTTAAAACTACCGGCAATAGTTCCGTTTTGTATCTGTCCATTAAATCAATCGCCATGCTGATGCGGGTTTCCGGGTAAACATAATACCGCATGGGGTCCATTTGCGGAACCTTTGAAATGTCATTACTCATCACATCAGATACCTGCATACTTTGTAAAACATCAGGTTCGTATATATCGGGTGTAATGACTCCCCGGCGATTTATTTTTTCGGTCATGATGGTACTCTTCATCATAAAAAACGAAATGAAGTAAGAGGCCGTACA
>JAYVXJ010000256.1:0-2070 GCA_043785285.1 Chitinophagaceae bacterium | reverse complement strand
TTTTTCCTTGCCGCTAGTAATTCCTTTTCCTTTTTCTCTAAAAAAGATTCCTTTTGAAAATCGGAAGTGGGCACTTTATGCAAAAAAATACTGCCCTTCCCGCATCCGGATAAAGAATCATGGGTGCTGGTACTGGTATAGGTCCCCTGTAAAAATTCCTCATCTCCCAATTTGGAATACTCCAGAAAGCAGGTCATGATACAAACATCTCCGCCCGCCATCCGCACTTCCAGAATTTTCAACTCCCGCAGCAGCACTTTTTTGGATTTGGGGTTTACCGTTCCGGAAGCCTCCGCTTTGCCATAAAATTCAGTACTCTTGTAGGAATAGGTTACCGCCTGAAAAATTTGGTGAGTCTGGGCAATCTGCACTTCTATTTTGTAGCGGTCATCGTTTCCCGTCAACCGTTCAAGTCCTTCATTGGACCGGAAATGCCCCCGCCATATTCCGGTAAGATCCTGTGCGTTCAGCAATCCGGGTCCACAACAGGTCATCCAAAGAAAAAGGTATAGAAAACGGGATTTCATTTTCATATAACGGCAAATTATTGAATATTTAATTCCGGGCCGCCCATCCAAAAGTTAATCTGGCAAGAGTTTGTTAATTTTGCAACCCTTAAACAGGGAGTATATAACGTTTCACATGATTAAAATTACTTTACCCGATGGGGCTGTCAGGGAGTTCGAAGAAGGAACCACATCTTTACAGGTGGCAAAATCCATCAGTGAAGGATTGGCTAGAAAAGTGATCGCCGCGTCGGTGGATGGAGAGGTATGGGATGCCACACGTCCGATCGGCAAAGATGTTTCTCTTAAACTGCTTACCTGGAATGATGCAGAAGGAAAATCCACTTTCTGGCATTCTTCTGCCCATCTGCTGGCAGAGGCTGTGGAAGCCATTTTTCCTGGCGTCAAATTCTGGGTTGGTCCTGCAGTGGATAACGGATTTTATTATGATATGGATCTGGGGGACCGGCAGATCACAGAAGAAGACCTGCGAAAGCTGGAAGTAAAAATGAATGAGCTGGCAGTGAAAAACAGCACGTATATCCGTAAATCCATTTCCAAAGCGGAAGCCGTGGATTATTTCAGGGAAAAAGGAGATGGGTACAAGCTGGATCTGCTTCAAAATTTAAAAGACGGGGAAATTACTTTTTATACCCAGGGAAACTTTACGGATCTCTGCCGGGGTCCTCATATACCCGACACCGGATTTATTAAGGCACTCAAACTCACGAATATTGCAGGCGCATATTGGAAAGGGGATGAGAAAAACAAGCAGCTAACCCGGATCTATGGGGTAAGTTTTCCATCAAAAAAGGAACTGGATGAATACCTGCTCATGATGGAAGAAGCTAAAAAGCGTGATCACCGGAAGCTGGGGAAAGAAATGAGTATCTATACCATGGATGATGATGTAGGGCCAGGACTGGTGCTTTGGATGCCAAACGGAACCATCATCATTGAAGAACTGGAAAAACTAGCCAAGGAAACGGAACGGGATGCCGGATATCAGCGGGTGGTTACACCCCATATTGCCAAGGAAAGTCTGTATCTCACCAGCGGGCATTTGCCTTATTACGAAGATAGTATGTACCCGCCCATGGAGTTGGAAGGGGTAAAATATTATTTGAAAGCGATGAATTGTCCCCACCACCACAAAATTTTCGCAGCAGAACCCAGAAGTTATAAGGATCTTCCATTACGACTTGCTGAATATGGAACCTGCTACCGGTATGAGCAAAGCGGGGAATTATTCGGATTGATGCGGGTTCGTTGCCTTCACATGAATGATGCGCATATCTATTGCAGCAAGGACCAGTTTGCGCAGGAATTCCAAGCCGTGAATGCAATGTACCTCAAATACTTCCGCATCTTTGGTATTGAAAAATATGTGATGCGGCTGAGTCTCCATGATCCGGCCAAACTCGGAAAGAAATACATCGATGAGCCTGAACTCTGGCTGGAAACAGAAGCCATGGTACGAAAAGTGCTTAAAGAAACCGGAACGCCTTACGTAGAAGTTCAGGACGAAGGGGCCTTTTACGGGCCAAAAATTGATGTGCAGATC
>JAYVXJ010000255.1:0-2072 GCA_043785285.1 Chitinophagaceae bacterium | reverse complement strand
GTATTGAAGATGGAGTTGATGGAATGGAACAACTGGAACGTAGCGCTGCATTTCTAAGAAAAAAAATACGGCAATACTGGCCCCCGGGGAATGAACCTCATTGTACAGGATAGTTGAATTACTTAATACGCTTATATTTCCGAACTTATTAAATTGGATAACCGCTTCTGATCATCCCTAAAAAATATCTTTTTAAGTAATATTAATAGTTAACTATGTACCGAAACCTGCGCTATGTAAAGTCGTTCTGCGCCCTGTATGTTTTTATTCAGTTTGCGTGCGCCTGTAATAATGGCAAGGATAAAGAGGCAAATGCCGCTGGTCATGCAGATCCCAAAATTGCTGCACTTAAATTACCTGCGGATTTTCATGCGGATCATTTATACAGCCCCGGTCTTAATGATCAGGGTTCCTGGGTTGCCATGACCTTTGATGATAAAGGCAGAATGATTGCCTCCGACCAGTACGGAAATTTATACCGCCTGACCATCCCGGCAATTGGCGCGGATACGGCCCAATCAAAAATAAAAGTGGATAAGCTTGAACTTCGCATTCCCGGTGATACCTCCAAAACAGTCCGGAAAATCGGGTATGCACATGGCTTGCTGTATGCGTTTAATAGCCTTTATGTAATGGTCAATGATGAAGGCGATACTGCTAACTCAAGGCCCAGCGGGCTTTATCGGCTTCAGGATTCCGACCAGGATGATCAGTTCGATAAAATTACCTTACTGAAAAGGCTGAAAGGAGAGGGCGAGCATGGGCCTCACAGTATAGTGCTGGCGCCCGATGGGAAGTCCTTATATATTATTGCAGGAAATTTTACGAAGATCCCGAAAATGGATAACTACACGGCTCTTCCTGTCTGGCAGATCGATAATCTTCTGCCCCTGATCAGAGATCCAAACGGACATGATAATACCGTTAATACACATGGCGGATGGATTGCCCGGCTTGATTCAACTGGCGCAAACTTTACGCTGATAAGTACAGGCTTCCGTAATCCCTTCGACCTCGCCTTTAATGATGCTGGGGATATGTTTACCTTTGACTCGGATATGGAATGGGATTTCGGTCTTCCCTGGTATCGTCCTATCCGGATTTGCCACGTCCCCAGCGGCGGGGAATTTGGCTGGCGCCCGGGTACGGATAAATGGTCGCCCACATACCCGGATAATTTACCACCTCTGCTAAACATCGGCCAGGGCTCACCGACCAGTGTTTTTAGTGGGCAAAATGCAAGGTTCCCGGACAAATACCGCAGGTCCTTATTTGCCTTTGACTGGAGTTTCGGGATCATATATGCATTTCAACCTCAACCAGATGGAGCTTCCTATAAAGCCAGAGCAGAAGAATTTGTGTCCGGTTCGCCTTTACCTTTAACGGATGGAATAATAGGGCCCGATGGTGCCTTGTATTTTCTCACCGGGGGCCGCAGGCTGGAATCGGATCTTTATCGGGTTTATTATGGCGATAATACACAGAACACGGGAAAACTGCCGGTTGCTGAACTTAGCGAAGCCCAGAATATCCGCCGGAAACTGGAAACCTACCATAGTGCTCCAAAGGCAGACGCTATTGATTTTGCATGGCCTTATTTAAAAAATGAAGACCGCTTTATCCGTTACGCAGCAAGGATTGCTATCGAGCATCAGCCTGTAAATGAATGGCAGGAGAAAACCCTCCATGAAAAAGATCCGGTAACCCTCACCCAGGCAGCCATTGCGTTGGCAAGACAGGGTAACAGCAATCAGAAAGACAAATTACTCACAGCGCTCACGGGGATTAATTATACACAGCTATCCGAATCACAGCGGATAGACCTTTTGCGTGCTTTTGAACTGGTATTGGTAAGGATGGGATTACCCGATGCATCGGTTAAAACGAAGGCCATAGCTTATCTCGATCCGCAATATCCTGCCAAAACCAATAATCTGAACAGATCATTGAGCAAGGTGCTGGTCTATTTAAACGCCCCTGATGCAGTAGAAAAAACCATGGCCTTACTGGCTACCGCAAAGGATGATACCAGTGATCAAAAGACAGTCACCCAATCTTCTGATCTCATCCTT
>JAYVXJ010000254.1:0-6981 GCA_043785285.1 Chitinophagaceae bacterium | reverse complement strand
GCACATTGCTGTTAATATTATAGGCCAGGTATTTTACAACTTCTTTAGGCATTTCCAATCCATCATTCTTCATCTTTCTTTCCAGAATCTCGATCCGTGTTTCATAATCCGGAATCTGAAGATCTGCACTCAGTCCCCACCTGAACCGGCTGAGTAATCTTTCCTGAACCCCTTCCAGATCCTTCGGCGGCTTATCTGAGGTAAGGATCAGCTGCTTACCGGATTGATGCAGGTGATTGAAAATGGCAAAAAAGGCGTCCTGGGATCTTTCGGCCCGGTTGAAAAATTGTACATCATCTATGATCAGCACGTCTACCAACTGGTAAAAATGAATAAAATCATTGACGGCATTATTACGGCTATGGTCTATAAACTGATTGATGAACTTCTCGGAACTCACGTATAAAACCACTTTATTGTGGTGCGTGCGCCTCACTTCGTTCCCGATGGCCTGCGCCAGATGCGTTTTACCCAAACCTACCCCACCGTAAATCACCAGGGGATTAAATGAATTGGCTCCCGGCTTCTCCGCAACCGTTTTTCCCGCGCGGCGGGCTACCCGGTTGCAATCTCCTTCAATAAAAGCATCAAAAGTATAAACCGGATTCAACTGGGCATCAATTTGCATTTTCTTGAGCCCCGGAATAACAAAAGGATTCTTGACCGGATTATTAATAATCAGCGGGAAATCCATTTCATTATTCGAAATCGTTTTATAATTATGTGCAGGAACATCCATTGTCAAAGGTTTGTTTTGCTGATTTCCACTATCTACCATAATCCGGTATTCAAGCCTCGCTTCTTTACCCAATATCCTACGCAAAGTCTTTGCCAATAAATTCACATAATGCTCTTCCAGGTACTCATAAAAAAACTGGCTCGGAACCTGGATCACTAAAATATGCTCTTTCAACTCAACCGGGCGAATGGGTTCAAACCAGGTTTTGAAATGTTGCCACTCTACGATATCTTTTATTATTTCGAGACAGTTGGTCCAGACTTTTTCAAAGGTTTTCGGCATTACAAAAAAGGCTGTTTAAGGCTAAGTGAAAAATCATTTTTTTTAGGTGTTTTCTTAGGATTTTTTGCGACGGATTTTTTGCAGGGGGACGAATATCAAGATTAATTTCTGAATAAAAAATTTTTTATTAATCGGTTTTTTAAAGTAGTCAGCTTAAGCCTAAGAAACAATTCTATTTTTTCCTTCAAAAATAAAAAACCACTATAGTCGAGAAATAAAAATGATGCAAATGAAATTTCGGGTCCATCACCTGTCAGTCAATTACGACGGACTTCGATGTACCTTCATAAACCGATGATTCAAATAAAGAGTGGGATCAACAAAAGACAACAGGAGCGGCAGTTTGCGCAGTATGAAAATGGAGATGGCAAAAGACCGATGCGCTGGATTAAAATATTTCTCCATATAAAGTTATTGTGAACCAATTGAAGATACAGATAATTTGATACCATTCTATTTTATGATCCGATTTTTTAAAAAAAAAATTAACCCCTTCTCCGGAGATTCACCCTACCTTTCATTAAAGCATGGTAAACCAAGCAGTTCAAGGAAACTACCTGATTATAAATTGAACAGTAAATTTTTTTAGAAAATTTTCTTACCCTAGTTTTACCATCTACTGATTTTTAAGTACTTTCTCCTGGATGGTCACGCTTAACCCGGATGCAAAAAAAAATTCAGATAAAAATAACGCCTTCGGTTGCAGCCAGTGAACAGCTGATCAAAAAAGAACTGGCGTTGTCCGCCAACTGCCCTGAAAAAAACATAACCGGATTTCATCTTCTCAAACGCTCCGTGGATGCACGGTCCAAACATCCACAGATCCTGCTCACTGCAGACGTATTTATCAATGAACCTTTTCTTCCACGCAGGATCAATCATCAGTCTTTCACAGATGTTTCCCATGCAAGCAAAACGGTGTTGATAGCGGGTGCCGGACCTGCCGGGCTTTTTGCTGCCCTCAAACTGATCCTTGCCGGTATACGACCCATCATCCTGGAAAGAGGTAAGGATGTGCGTGCCCGCCGGCGCGATCTTGCCCGCCTGAATAAAGAAGGTATTATAAACCCGGAAAGTAACTATTGCTTTGGAGAAGGCGGAGCCGGCACGTACAGTGATGGCAAGTTGTATACCCGAAGTAATAAAAGAGGGAATATCCAACGCATCCTGGACCTGTTCGTTCAGTTCGGTGCAGAGGAATCCATATTATATGAAGCACATCCCCATATCGGAACAAATAAACTTCCACAGATCATCACCGCCATTCGCCATTTTATTATTTCATGCGGTGGTGAATTGCATTTTGAGAAAAAACTTTCCGGCTGGACCTCCGTCGGCGACCATATCACGGAAGTGCAAACGGCAGATGGATCGGCATTCCCTTCGGATGCATTAATCCTGGCCACCGGACATTCGGCAAGAGATATTTTTCAACTGCTTCAGCAAAAAAAAATACGCATCGAAGCAAAGCCTTTTGCTCTCGGCGTACGCGTGGAACATCCGCAGGAACTCATCAATGCCATTCAATATCATTTTGCCAGAAATACAAACGTGCAGGCATTGCATCTTCCGCCTGCTTCCTACCAACTGATAAGTGAAGTAAACCCCAAATCTGTTTTTTCATTTTGCATGTGTCCCGGTGGAATCATCGCCCCCGCAGCTACCAGCGAGGGCGAAGTGGTTGTTAACGGCTGGTCGCCATCTAAACGAAATAATCCCTATGCTAATTCGGGAATCGTAGTTAATATTGATGCTTCAGATTGGCAGGAATTTGAAGAACACGGACCCTTAGCTGCTATGTATTTTCAATCGGCTGTGGAACAACAGGCTTTTAAAACCGGAGGCGGCGAATTCAAAGCACCAGCGCAAAGGATGACGGATTTCGTCAACAATAAATTTTCTGATTCCCTGCCGGACTGTTCTTATGTTCCCGGATTAACTTCCGCCGCAGTTGCCGATGTATTTCCTTCCCTGCTGGCGAAAAGCCTGCAGAAAGGATTTCCTGAATTTGGCAAAAAGATGAAAGGTTATTATACAAATGAAGCCGTGATTGTAGCAACAGAATCCAGAACTTCTTCCCCCGTACGCATACCCAGAGAATCCGATACCCTGGCTCACCCGCAAGTAAGAAATTTATTTCCCTGCGGGGAAGGGGCAGGATATGCCGGCGGAATTATGAGTGCAGCCATGGATGGCGAAAACGTTGCAGACCGGATCGCCCAGATTTTTTCATCCAAAAAAACAATGCATGCCAATGCTTGAAGTGTTTCAACTGAAAAAATATTTTGCCACGCAAAAAGCGGTGGACGATATCAGCTTTACCGTTGAAAAAGGAACCATTTTCGGATTGCTGGGTCCCAATGGCGCAGGCAAAACCACCCTGATCCGCATGATCACCGGTATATTTTATCCTGATGAAGGAAATATTCTGCTGAATGGTAAAAAATTTAATCCGGAGGAAGATGCTTCCCGCATCGGTTACATGCCGGAAGAAAGAGGATTGTATAAGAAGATGAAAATAGGCGAACAGGCCATTTACCTCGCCCGGCTGAAAGGCTTGTCCAAAGCCGAAGCCCTATCCCGGGTAAAAGAATGGTTCACCCGTTTTGAAATGCAAAGCTGGTGGAATAAAAAAATCGAAGACCTCAGCAAGGGTATGGCACAGAAACTACAATTTGTTATCACCGTTTTGCATGAGCCTGAACTGATCATTCTGGATGAACCCTTCAGCGGACTTGACCCGATCAATGCAAACCTGATTAAGGAGGAGATCTTCCGGCTGGCGGAGAAAGGATCTTCTGTTATCTTCAGCACCCATCGGATGGAACAGGTGGAGGAAATCTGTGATCACATTATTCTGATCAATAAAGGTCAGAAGATCCTGGATGGAACCATAGCCACCGTGAAGCAGCAGTTCAAGGAAAACCTTTTCCGTATAACCGCTCTTCCCCTTCCGGAAAATATCAGCAGTTCATTGTTTGACCTCCTTTCAAAAAAAGATCATACGCTTACGCTGCGCATAAAAGACGGGCATTCTCCAAATGAAGTACTGGGCTATTTCATAGACCGGCAAAGTAATATTTCTGAGTTTATGGAATTACTTCCTTCACTGAATGAAATTTTTATCCGGCTGGTAGAAGGAACATCCGTTTCCAGGCAATTTCAAAACATTCAATCTTAATGGCATGAAAAAGATCGTCCTTATCATTCGCCGGGAATATATTACCCGGGTAAGAAATAAAACATTTCTGCTGTCCACCTTTCTGCTGCCCATTATGATTGTTCTTCTTATTTCCGGAACGGTGGTCCTTGCTTTAAAAGGAAAAACAACCCATCATATTGCCGTGCTGGATCAGAATGGATATTTTAAAGACTACCTCAGAAGTGATTCAACCATCATTTTTGATTTCACTCCGGGAATTGACAGCCTGAACTACGCAGATAAGAACTGCACCGCCGTACTCATCATTCCCGTGCTGAAAGAAGGACAAAAAACCATCTGCCGGTTAAAATATAAAAAGCAACTGGGACTTTCCAACATCGATGATCTGGAAAAACGGATTTCCTCCGCCATCACGGATCATCTTATTTACAGTAAAACAAATCTCACCCGCAATCGCCTGGATTCCATCCGTGCTGCTTCGGATATTGCCGAATTAAAAACCTTCTCCGACGAAGGGAAAAATTCAAGAGCATCCAGCCAGGGACTTTCCTATGGCATCGGATACGCGTGCGGATTTCTTATTTACCTGCTTACGTTTATTTACGGCGCAGCGGTCATGCGTGGTGTTATGGAAGAAAAAACAAGCCGGGTTGCTGAAGTGATTGTGAGTTCTGTGAAACCCTTTCCGCTGATGCTGGGCAAGATCATTGGAATCGGAGCTGTCGGACTTACCCAGTTCCTGTTATGGATCGGATTGATCGTATTACTTGCCGGCGTTGCGCAGGCTTTTATTCCTCATGAATTACTCAATGAGGTCAACCATATGCAACAGGCCAATGCGATGGCAGGTGCTTCGGCTGTTCAAACCAGCGAAGCAGCGCGACAAATCTTTGAAGTAAAACAATCTATCGCAAACGCGAACTGGGGCGTTATCATTGGCTGTTTCATTTATTATTTTCTGGGCGGTTATCTTTTTTATGCTTCTCTGTTTGCTGCAGTAGGTAGTGTGGTGAATGAAGATCCGCAGGAAGCACAATCTCTATTATTACCCATCAGCATGCCGATCATTTTTTCATTTATCATTATGTCCATCGCCGCACAGGATCCCGGCGGATCCCTTTCCGTATGGGCAAGTATGATTCCATTCAGTTCTCCGATTGTAATGATGGCCAGAATCCCCTATGGTGTGCCCGGCAGCGTACCTTACTGGCAACTATTCCTTTCCATGGGACTGCTGGCAGCTGGATTTTTGTTTACTACCTGGATGGCTGGAAAAATTTACCGGACGGGCATATTATTATATGGTAAAAAGCCCAGCTGGAAAACCATGTGGAAATGGGCCTGGAGAAAACAATAACCCTGACTATTGACTAACAGGTAAGGGTGTTGTACTCACCGAAGCGCTGGAAAAATAATATATCCGCTTGCGGGACAACGGAAGAATGGCTTCATTCTGTGACCCCCGCGCAATGGTTATTCCCATAACGGCATTTGCAGGAAAAGATCCCAGATCCTTTGGAGACAAAAAATAATGACCGTTATCCGGCACGGTAATGCTTACCGTATTGATTTTTGCGGGGAGTGTTGAATCTGCTTTTCTACTGAGTTCATTGTAATAAAATAACTGGATCAATACATTTCCCCAGGTATTTTCTTTATCAGGCGACCAGTTAAGTTGAATGCCGCGGCTGCGATGAACCGTATCCGGATAATCGGAAATCAGTCGCAGGAGCTGTTTAGGCAGATAGACGGACTTACTTATGGTGTCATCATTTCCTGTTCCGTGAATAGTTACCATCACATTAGTACCAAAAAGCGGAAGGTTTTTAGCAGCGCCGGCAGCATAATTGTATTTGTACGTGTAATCAACCCCGGGTTGGATTTCCTGATTGTTTACCGATAACGTATTTACCACCATTATCTGGTGGTTATTGCTGTCAATAAAAGCAGCGCTGACACCGATGTGCAATTCATTGCTGTCTGCCTTGTTGATAACCTGACTGGCATTAATAAGAACGTAATTGTAAACAGCGGGGTTTTGAGTGCCGAACCAAGTCCAGCTATTAACCGGATTGCTCCCATCTTTATGACAGGAAACCAAACAGCCCGCACTCAGAAGAACCAGCAAAGGTTTATTCATGCCTTGAACTTGAAAGTTGCCCCATAAATATACTTTTTTAGCAAGAATTAAAAAAAACAAACTATCAACCGGATGTACCTTTGAGGCTGAATGGTCTTTTCCAATGCTATCACCCGGTTGTTCGGGATTCATTATCCCATTATTCAGGCGGGTATGGTCTGGAATAGTGGCTGGCGGCTGGCTTCGGCAGTAAGCAATGCCGGTGGTCTCGGCCTGATCGGAAGCGGAAGTATGTATCCGGATATTCTCCGGGAACATATCCACAAATGCAAGGCAGCAACTGCGGCCCCCTTTGGCGTTAATATTCCATTACTCTATCCGGATATTGAAAAGCATATCCGGATTGTTATAGAAGAAAAAATTCCCGTTGTTTTTACATCAGCCGGTAACCCGGATGCCTGGACTCAGGTCTTAAAGCTGGAGGGAATCCGGGTTGTGCATGTGGTAAGCAGCAGCAAATTTGCCCGCAAGGCAGCCGCCGCAGGCTGCGACGCCGTAGTAGCGGAGGGTTTTGAGGCCGGCGGCCATAACGGACGGGACGAAACGACATCCCTGGTACTCATTCCTGCCGTTGCCGCCGCAGTACGGATTCCGGTGATAGCTGCAGGAGGAATCGCGACCGGGCGGCAGATGTTTGCCGCTATGTGTCTCGGCGCC
>JAYVXJ010000253.1:0-6990 GCA_043785285.1 Chitinophagaceae bacterium | reverse complement strand
AGAAGATATCCTTTCCCTTTCCGGACAGCTTCAGGTAAAAGGTTTTGCATTGCTGGCGCCTCAGGCAACTAATAATACCTGGTATCCCTATTCATTTATGGCGACTCCTGCCCAAAATGAACCCTGGTTATCTTCCGCATTATCATTGCTTAAAGAAATATTGGGTGATTTAATTACCCAGGGTATTTCTTCGGAAAATATCTACTTCCTTGGATTCTCGCAGGGAGCCAGTTTAACCCTTGAATTTGTTACCCGTAATGCTACCCGGTATGGAGGTATAGCGGCATTTACCGGAGGATTAATAGGCGATAAAATTTATCCTGAAAACTATACAGGTGATTTTGCCGGAACACCCATATTCATCGGAACCAGCGATCCCGATATACACGTACCTGTTGAAAGAGTTCATGCTACTGCAAATTTCTTAAAAGACATGCATGCTGCCCTAACTGAAAAGGTCTACCCATATATGGGGCATACGATCAATCAGGATGAAATGGATTTAGCCAATAAGCTTGTATTTAATCCAAAAACTTAAATCCTGCTGCATGAAAAAAATTAAACAACATTATGAAAATCTAATTTTAGGCTTTGGCAAGGGCGGCAAAACACTTGCAGCTTATCTCATTAGGGATACGATTTACACTCACCCATCCATGACAGAATCTTTTAATGATTTGTACTCGCTGATTTGATAGTAGGCGGGCGATTTATAGCCTGTGTTTATACGTTGGGAAACTATGCGTTTAAATTAATACCAGCACATTGTTGTAAACTATTTTGATTGAAAACCCTCTATGGATTGGCCACTTATTTATAATATCGTTTATCTGCTTGTTCTGATTTTTGTTTGCCTGCGCATCATTTATGATACCCGCACAACGACAAAAACCCTTTCCTACCTCCTCTTTGCCATTTTTGTTCCTTTTGCCGGAATGATCTTTTATTTTTTATTTGGCGTCAATTACCGGAAAAGAAAAATATACAGCAAAAAACTTACAGAAAATGAAGTTCTGGCAAAGAAGATGAGGGAAGATATCTACAAATCATCCAAACAGGCGTTTAAAGCAGGCGCTACCGCTGTTCGGAGCAATAAAGAACTGGCGTATATGCTGCTGAAAGACACTATGAGCCCACTGACAACCCATAATTCGGTAAAATTATTGATAAACGGAGAAAATAAGTTCCCGGAAGTATTACAAGCCTTACAAAAGGCAAAACATCATATTCATATTGAATATTATATTTATGAAGACGATGAAATAGGAAGGAAAATAGAAGAAGTACTGATTCAAAAAGCTAAGGAAGGCGTGCAAGTCCGGTTTATTTATGATGATTTTGGCAGCCGGTCCATTAGAAGAAAGTTAGTACCAAGATTAAAAGCAAATCAGGTAAAAGCCTTTCCTTTTTTCAAAATACATTTTATTCCTTTCGCGAATCGGATTAACTACCGTAATCATCGCAAAATAATTGTAGTGGATGGTCATACTGCTTTTATAGGCGGCATCAACGTGAGCGACAAATATATTAATTCTGTCAGCAATACAACCAAGCTTTTTTGGAGGGATACACATTTACGAATTGACGGACCGGGAGTGCAATATCTGCAATATCTTTTTTTGTGCGACTGGAACTTTTGCGCAGATATAAAATTGCAGCCGGATAAGTTTTTTTTCCCACCACCTGAAACCTTTCCATTACTGGATGAAAAGGTTGTTCAAATAGCTGCAAGTGGTCCGGATTCTGAAACACCTTCCATTTTATTTTCTATTCTTCAGGCTATCAATCTGGCTACAAAGGAAATCCTTATTTCAACGCCCTATTTTATTCCGGGTGATGGACTTGTAGAAGCATTGATTATTGCATCATTGAGCGGTCTTTCCGTAAAACTCCTGATACCTGGTATTTCAGATTCTATTCTCGTTAATTCCGCCGCGCGATCTTATTATAAATATTTGCTACAAAGAGGTGTAGAAATTTATCAATACAAAAAGGGATTTCTACATGCTAAAACCATGGTTGCGGACCGAAAGATTGCCATTGTAGGCACAGCTAATATGGATTTCCGGAGCTTTGATCTCAACTTTGAAGTAAATGCCATAGTGTATGACACTGAAATAGCACATCAACTGAGTGCTATTTTTTTTGAGGATCTTAAAGATGCTGAAAAAATTGATGCCAAAGCCTGGATCAACCGTCCATTGTATATACAATTACTGGAAAAAATAGCCAGGCTTGTTTCTCCGCTTTTGTAAAAACCTTTACCCATTACCATTCACTTGAATTGTTCAAAAGAGCAATTGAATTTGCATCCAGCTTTAACAGTGTTGCTTTAATCAATGAATCTAACTGTTCAATGCTGGTTGCACTGGCTATAGGCGCAATAACAGTAGGTCTTGCACTTAACCAGGCTATGGCAACACTTGCCGGAGTGCTGTTGAACTTCTCCGCAACTTTATCCAATGCTGCCAAAATACGAAAGCCTCTTTCATCTAAATATTTCTTTATCCCAACGCCTCTCGGGCTCTTGGATAGGTCTTTTTCAGAACGATACTTTCCACTTAAGAAGCCTCTGGCCAGTGAATAATAACTAATCACCCCGATGGCGTGTTCTGCACAAATGGGTTCCAGTTCCTTTTCAAATACTTCCCGGTCGTATAAATTATACAATGGCTGCAGCGTTTGGTAGGCCGGAAAACCATATTGCTTACTGGTTTCCAGTGATCGCAACAACCTCTCGGGAGTAAAGTTCGATGTGCCGATGAGTCTTACTTTCCCTTCTTTCACCAATTTTGCATAGGCTTCCAGTGTTTCTTCCACAGGCGTCGTTAAATCATCATAATGAGACTGGTACAGATCAATGTAATCTGTTTGCAGGCGTTTCAGGGAATTTTCAACCGCCTGGAGAATATATTTTCCGGAAAGATCTTTTTTACCCTGGCCCATATCACTGCCCACCTTTGTAGCAACAATAACCTTATCCCGATTTCCCCGCTCTTTCATCCAATTTCCAATAATGGTCTCCGATTCTCCTCCTTTATTTCCGGGAACCCACCGGGAATAAGAATCTGCAGTATCTATAAAATTAAATCCTGCCGCAACAAACGCATCTAATAATTTGAATGAATTTAGTTCATCAACGGTCCAGCCAAATACATTACCTCCAAACATTAGCGGCGCTATTTCAATACCGGAATTTCCCAATTGTCTTTTTCCCATCATTATCATTTTAATTAATACCTTTTGGTTTCATAGATTATACCCCATAAGCACTAAACCAAACTACTCACCGCATCTGCTAATGATTCATACGTTGCATCATAGCTATTAAGTCTATTTCCAATCGGCTGGCAGAGGAAAGTGTATTTTCCGGTTCTGCGCAAATGCCATATGGCACCATTTACTGTCAACCGAAATATCCATGATGTCCGCATTGTATTTATGAAAAATTTTGAGTGTCTCATTGTACAATGCCATTTGATCACTGCATACCGGATTCCAGTCGGCCGGATAAAAAGTAAGGATGATCCGCTTACCTTTGAAATCCGATAATTTTAATTTCTGATACGGAGTAGCGTTCAATTCAAAGCTGGGAGCAGGGCTTCCTTTTTGTAAAATCATATGTGTGGAGTTGATAAGATGAAGCGTTCATGACCCAAACTGGTAGCATTCAGAAACTACGGTAAGCGTTATGCTGCAAAAGTATATACAATAAATAAGTCTGCTTTAAAATTAACAACCAGTCAACCGTTTTTCATCAATAAACGCATTATGTAGCTAAAACTCCCCAATTCTTTTGATCCCGGCTTTCCGTCGGCTGCTAAATACTGGCTATACTTTTCCACACGTACACCCCAGGTCAGTTTTATTTTATCTAAGAATTTATTATCCAGCATCAGATAATCCGAATTCAATATGGCGTTGGATGTATAATTGGTTGAGTTGGTTTCCCGGTAATAATTCATCGTTCCAAACTTGAACTTCTGAACCTGGTTGAATAAGGCAAATTGTTTGCTTGCATCCCCATTAGCCACATAAATGTATTCCGCCAAAAAAAATATACCCTTCCTGTATTCCTGATCTCGGGTAAGTTTTCATTGCTTAAGCGCAGGTAATAGTTGGCGTTCACATCGGCATCAGACCTGAACGTCAGGATCCGCTGATCAGGTTGGTTTCCATACGTGTATCCAAAAGAGGTATTCCAATTGACTGTCCATTGGCTACCAAGCCTGTGCAAGCCTTCCAGCACGGAATTAAAAACGCCGTTATTCTGGGCTTCACTGTTTGTGCTGCGGATATAAAAAGGGTCGAAAGAATTCGAAACATTATACCCATTCCGAATACCCGTCATTTTTACGAAATCGTTGTTGAAGAGATTTTTCAACGAGATCTTGCTTCGCTTCCGTTGCTGTACCCAATAGTATAGATATACCCCAGTTTGCCCCTTTATTAAACAACTTTGTATTCCCACCAGTTTAAGAAACATGGAGATTAGGAAGGCTTCTGTAACCAGGTTCATACCCATATGTTCCGGGAATAAGGTCCAGGTATCAGCCGTGAATCATCAAAAAATCCAAGGACATCAAGCGATCCATTGGGAAAACTTTTATAAAAATTTTTACCCGTGGTTAATGTGTTGTAACCAATGGAAAGCGACAATTCACTCAGCGGACGTGTAGGATAATCTTTGGTCAATATTTTTACGGCACCCCCGCTAAAATCGCCAGGAAGATCAGGCGTAGCTCTTTTATAAATGACCACATTATCCACCAGCGAAGAAGAAATAATAGCAAAAGCAAACGCTTTTTTATCGGCTTCTGTACTGGGCAGAATAGCATTGTTCAGCATGGATACATTGTACCTTTCACTCATTCCCCGGATAACCACAAATTTGTTGTCCTGCACAGAAGCTCCGCTACTTCTTTTCAGCACTTCCCCGGCATTCTTATCGGGGGATTTTTTAATGGCTTCCGCTGAACTTCTTTCCAGAGAAATGGCTATCCCCTCCCCCTCTGAAATATGTACATCATTGATCAGCTTGGTCTGGTATCCTATACTGCTCACTTTCAGGCTAAACCGGCCGCTATTCTCAACAGGAATAAAGAACCTTCCCTCAACATCCGTATAAGGACTATATTACCGAACTGTTAATCGGAGATTAACTAACCATTAACCAGTTCTATTCATTTTTATTATTTCACAGCAAAAGCGCCCTTTCCTTCAGATTCCCTTCAGTTTGATAACTTTATTTTATACTTAATACATGTCATGAAGATTTTGATTGTAGAAGATCAGAAAGAATTATTGAAAAGCATGGTCGCTTACCTGGAATCGGAAAACTACCTTTGCGAAACGGCCTCTGACTTCCAAACGGCCAGACAAAAGATAGAAGGATTTGACTACGACTGCATTTTACTTGATGTAACCCTTCCGGATGGCAATGGGCTTACCCTTCTGGCTGAACTGAAAAAAGATAAAAAAACGGACGGGGTGATTATTATTTCTGCAAAAAATTCTATCAGCGACCGCATTCATGGATTGAATCTTGGCGCGGATGATTACCTCGTTAAACCCTTTCATTTGTCTGAGTTAAATGCCCGGGTTGCAGCCGTGATCAGAAGAAGGCGATTTGAAGGTCAAAACGTACTGGTCTTTCATGATCTGGTCATTGATCTGCTCGCAAAAACGGTCTCCATTAGCAATAAACCGGTAGACCTGACCCGGAAGGAATATGAACTGCTTCTTTATCTTGCCTCTAATAAAAATAAAGTCGTCTCCAAAATGGCCATTGCAGAGCATCTTTCCGGCGACAGCGCGGAGATCTTCGATAATTTCGATTTTATTTACACACATATGAAAAACCTCAAAAAAAAACTGACCACAGCCGGCTATCAGGATAATATAAGATCTTTATATGCCATTGGTTATAAGTTTGAGGTGTAGCCATGAAGCTGCTAAATAAAACCATACGGACCTACCTGGTTTATTCTTTCATCATTTTAATGATCAGCATTCCTTTATTTTATGTTGTAGTACGGCACGTACTTCTGCATTCGGTGGACAGATCACTCAGAATACAATTACGGGATATCCGTAATAACCTTTCTTCCATCCATTCCAAACAGGAACTGGATATCTGGTCGGGCCTGGATAAAGATATTTCCCTGTATCCGGCCAATGTTCCGGGTCCTGATTTCGTTTACACACGATATGTAGCAAATCCCAGACATCATCATGACGAAGATCCTTATCGTGAAATTGCCGGAACGATAACAGTAGATGGACAATTATACAAACTGGTTATCAGTAGTTCCCTGGTTGAAAATGAAGATCTTTTGGGAAGCATTATGATTGTACAAGCCACCCTGCTCATTTTGCTGATGACCGGCATTCTCTGGATCAACCGCATCACATCAAAAAAAATATGGAAACCCTTTTACAGCCTGCTGAATAATATGCAGCAATATGACCTGAATAAAAATAATGAAATAAAATTTGAAGAAACCCCGATCAGTGAGTTTAAGGAACTTAACCAGGTAATCAGTAATCTATTAGCCAGGAACTATGAAATCTTTCTTCAGCAAAAGGAATTTACCGAAAACGCATCCCATGAAATGCAGACGCCGCTGGCGATCATTCAGGGACAAGTGGAGCTACTGATGCAAACATCTCCTTTAACAGAAAATCAGGCGATCTTGATCAGTGAATTGGAAGCCAGCAACCAACGACTGATCCGGCTGAACAAATCATTATTATTACTGACCAAAATTGAAAATAGCGAATACGCACCCACGGAACCGGTGGATTTGATTGCCCTGGTGACCAGATTGGTTGACACATTCCATGACTATATGGATAAGCAGAAAATACAGTTGGTTGAAAAATTTGTCGTCAATCAGGTTGTGAGCGCCAATACTTCATTAATGGAGATCCTGCTTGCCAATTTAATTTCCAATGCAATCAGGCATAATATTCCAGGAGGGCAGTTAG
>JAYVXJ010000252.1:0-2080 GCA_043785285.1 Chitinophagaceae bacterium | reverse complement strand
CCCAGCAGGTTATCCCCTTATATACAGGAAAGATCCCTAATTCAAAACAGGTTCCGGATGAAGAGCAAATACAGGCCAATAACGAAGTTGATTCCATTCTCTTCTATCCGGGTTATCGTTTCAATAACTTATTTCTGAAAATATCATTTTGAGTTCTTATTTCAATAATATAAGTAGCCTTAGGCAGGTTGGATAAAGAAATACTCAATAATGTAGTCTTGTTGACATCATCCATGTGTAATAGCCTTCTTCCCATAAGATCATATAAGGTTAAAGATTCAATGGCATCTGTTCCCTGCAGGATATTTACGCTGGTTGTAGCTGGGTTAGGATATAACAAAGGCACTTTGTTGCCCGTTAACCGGATAACGACTAACTGCGAATAGGTAAAATTGCCCGGAACATCCACCATTTTTAAGCGATAATAATTAATGCCGGGGAAAGGATTGTTGTCTATGGACCTGTAATTGGAAATGATCTTTCCGCCATTGGCAGCAGCAACAGAATCCATACGTGAAAAATGGATATTATCGTCGCTTTTTTCCACCAGGAAATAATCCGTATTCTGTTCCAGTGAAGTAGTCCAGTTGAGTTTTACTGTCTGATCAGCAGTTCGTTCTCCCGTAAAACGCAGCAGGCCAAATTGGGTAGTACCTGATAAACTGAAATTATCTATTGTTGCAACGGATAGAACAGTATTGTCATGACTGGTTAAGGCCAGTCCGCAGTAAACAGGGGTATTATTCCCAAAACCAAGGTCAATGGAACTACCCGCGGGAATCCATTTTACTGAATCCAAAGACCTGTAGGCGTTATAAACGGATCCGTTTTTTACCAGCTTGATCCAAAATGGCGCAGTAAACCCTGCATCATTGACATTACTGCTGTATCCACCATCAGCCTGCCGGTACTGGAATGCAATACCATTGGCACTCGTTACGGCTATGAAGGCATGCTTTGAACCGGGGTCCAGGCTTTCCCTGATCATGATGCCACATTTATTCCACGCATTGCTCTGATCCATGGAAAGAACTCTGGCCATTAAATAAAAATCACCCTTCAGCACAGTATAAGCAAAATGAAACTGATCAGCATTGTTGTATATATCATTCCCCGAAGCTTTAAGCGTAAAAATCCGGTTTGAGTAACAGGCAGATCCGGCGATGACGGGTGCACCAATATCCTGCGATGTCCAGCGGGAAGGCAGTAACCCGCAATTACTGCCACATGAAAGTGTTGAAAATGCCGAGTTGTCCGAATAAGCGCTAACAGAACTGTCGGAACAATACCCCTGAACCCGGTAATAATAATCTGTTCCGCAATTCAGGTTGTGGATTGTGATACGATTTTGACGAGTACCTACGCCGGTCCAAAAGCTGTCATTTACTGATTTGTATTGCACATTAAAACTGTCAGAACCATTGAGATCCCATTGAAGTGTTGCAGAGTTTTCATAAATATTGCCCGTTGAAAGGCCTTCCGGAGCTACACATTTTACAGCACTTGCTGAGCCATACAGCTCCATCTCATAGAGAGAATAACCAAAAGCGGTACCGCGGGCTGTGCCCAGCATGCGCAGGTATCTGCCCGTACCCTTGAGATGAATATTATTAACGGTAGAAACATTACCTGAAATATTGGCTAGTGTTTTCCAGTTAGCCGTATCATCAGAAACCTGGATCTGGAAATCTTTACCTAAAGCCGTTTCCCATTTTAATTTCACGCTGCACAAGTCATACCTCTTACCCAGATCTACAAAAATATATTGCGGGTCGCTATACGTACTCGACCACCGGCTGGTTGTATCAGCATCAAAAGCGGCACTGTCTGGCCATTGAGCGCCCTGTACCGATGAAGCATATGCCGGCTTGTGCAAGGCAATATTCGGCGTATTGCAGGTATCTGGAATGGTTTGGGTGAGCCCGTATACGATCAGCTGATTAGAAAAAGTTCCAAGATATACTTTGCCATTTGCGATTACAGGGCTGTTGAATTTTGCAAAATTTCCAGGATTATCAAAAGATAGGATCCCTGAATTCCAAAGCTCTTTCGTAACATCGGATGCATCCAGTGCTCTTAA
>JAYVXJ010000251.1:0-2081 GCA_043785285.1 Chitinophagaceae bacterium | reverse complement strand
AACCGTACAGTAACATTTTCCTTTATGACAGGTGAAGATCCTTTTTTTGCTTTATGCAAAAGATTTCGGAGCTCGAAAGCCAAGCCACCTTTGGCCATTTTTAATAAATTGTGGCTTGGTTTTCCGGTACCTTGTCCCAAATAGTCGTTCGTGTTGCCGCGAAAATGAACAATTTCCATGTCCTCATTTACCACCACTCCGGCCGGGGTATATCTGCTGAGCAATAGATCGTCAGCAGATTTTTGAAAATCAACGTTTTCATTTTCGCTTTTTGAAGTAAGGCTTAAGTCATTCAAAACTTGTTCTTTTTGCCGGCCTGCAAGATGCATAAACCGGTTCGGAACATCCTTTCGCCTGAATAATTTATCATTTTTTTCAGCAATTGTAAAAAGATCAGGCACAGTAGTACCCGTTTCTGATTTCCCCAACAACATAAAGCCATTCGCGTTTAGAGCGTAATGAAAGGTAGTGAGTGCTTTTTTTTGCAAATACGGTTCCATATAGATCAGCACATTACGACAGCTAACAAAATCGAGCTTTCCAAATGGCGGATCTTTTAAAAAGTTATGTAAGGCAAATATACACATCATTCTTATTTGCTTATTTAACTGGTAACTGCCGTCAAGTTTCGTAAAAAACCCATTCAACCTTTCATTTGAAATACCCTCCAATTCTTTTTTTGAATATATTCCCGCGCGTGCCTTGTCGATTGCCGGCTCACTAATATCTGTCGCAAATATTTGGACTTTTTCGATTCGGTCACCTAAGAATTCTTTCAGGCAAATGGCAATCGAATATGCTTCTTCCCCCGTACTGCAACCCGCTACCCATATTCTAATAGGATCATTTGCTTCTCTATTTTTTAAAATATATGGAAAAACGGAATCACATAAAGAGCTAAAAACTTTTGCATCGCGAAAAAAAGCGGTTACGGAAATCAGAAGGTCCTGGTATAAAGCATCCTGTTCATTTTTATCTTCCCGTAAATATTTCAGGTATCCTACAATATCATCTATTCTTTTAATAGCCATTCGTCGTAGTATGCGCCGTCGTATTGTGGTTTGTTTATAGTAGGTAAAATCAGTTCCCTTGCGTATGCGCAATAAAGAAATAATTTGTTTAAACGTATCATTTTCATGGACCGGAGTATTGATAATTTCTTCATCACTAAGGTTGACCTTATTTTTTATATCCAACAGCTTTTGCGGTATCTCCTCGGGCGGAAGGATAAAGTCGACAACTCCTGCCTGTACTGCACTGTTGGGCATACCTTCGAATGCTGCAGATGCTTCATCCTGGGCGAACGTAATACCGCCCCCATCTTTAATCGCTTTCAATCCTTTGGTACCGTCTGACGCCGTCCCTGACAGGACAACCCCGATAGCATGTTCCTGATGCACTTCTGCCAAGGATGTAAAAAAAAGATCAATCGGAAGGTTCTGAATATTTTTGTCTCTGACAGGCCGGGGTTTTAGAAGTAAAACACTATCGTTTGCCTGCAGTATTTTATTGCTGGGTATAATATAAATGTGATCGGGTTCAACTTTAATATCATCTGAAATTTCTAGTACGGGTATTTTAGTTACTTTTTGAAGAATTTCCGGCAACATGCTTTCATGACTTGGATCCAAATGTTGAACAAGCACGTAGGCCATTCCGGAATTTTCCGGTATGGCTTTAAGTAACTTTTTAAATGCGTCCAAGCCCCCGGCAGAAGCACCAATCCCAACAACTGGAAATGCATTCGAAGAAAGTATTATTGTTTTCTCATTCTGTTTTTTCATTATGATGGGGTGATTCTAATATGACGAATTGATCTTTAGATATACGGCCAAATTGGGGCTTTAATGCAAGAATAATGACTTTGTGAATTGAAGTTTTGAGTTGCAAAAAAGTATTGGGCTTTCGTAGGTAATGCTGAGCTCCGTTCACGTACAATTGATCTGCCATAGTCTGGCGAAAAGAGGTGGAAAGTACAATTATTGGAATTACTTTTAGTCTATCTGCTTTTTTAATTTCAGTCAAACAGTTAAAACCATTTTTTCTGGGCATATTCAGGTCAAGGAAGAGTATATCGGGTA
>JAYVXJ010000250.1:0-7034 GCA_043785285.1 Chitinophagaceae bacterium | reverse complement strand
ATGTGTTGCTGCTCTATGCAGAAGCACTGAATGCACAGGGAAAGACCGCGTTGGCTTATCCGTTTGTAGATGAAGTGAGACAACGGGCCGGAATCGCTAAACTCAGCGATGTGACGCCGGGGTTAAACCAGGGTCAGTTTCTGGCCCAGCTGAAACACGAACGGATAACAGAAATTTCGGGTGAGGGTCACCGTTGGGAAGATCTTGCCCGGTGGGGTGAACTTACTCCGGCGTTATCAGCGCGCGATGCCGGCTTTGCTAACTTCAAGGTTGGAAGGGATGAGTTTTTGCCTATCCCCCAATTCGATCTGGATGTAAATCCGAATCAGAAACAGAATCCGGGCTACTAGATTTTTAGAAATGCTTTGTTGTAATAATATTCTGTAAGATGCATAAATTTCTGTTGACCGGATTATTTTCCTGGATTTCCGCTTGCGGAAGCAAATCTGCAGGTCCGCAAAGTGCGCCCGTAAATAATTTGCCGGACGACAGCAGTTTTACAAATCCCTTACTGATCAGCGGACCGGACCCCTGGGTGATTCAAAAAGATTCCACTTATTATTATACGCATACCGCCGGAGACCGGATCGTTGTTTACTCAACGCATAAAATGTCGGAATTAAAAAATGCGACCATTACAACCATCTGGACGCCTCCGGCCGCAGGTGATTATTCAAAGGAAATATGGGCGCCGGAAATCCATTTTCTTCAGGGTAAATGGTATGCTTATTTTGCCGCTGATGACGGAAACAATGATCATCACCGGATTTATGCTTTGGAGTGTGATGATCCGGATCCCGTTAAGGGAACCTGGATTTTCAAAGGAAAGATTGCGGATACGGCCTCCGATAAGTGGGCCATCGACGCTTCCGTTTTTGAATATAAACAGCAGCTGTACATGGTATGGTCTGGCTGGAAGGGGGATGCGAATGGAGAGCAGGATATCTTTATCGCTAAAATGAAAGATCCGCTAACGCTGGACGGATCGCGTGTATTAATTTCTTCTCCTGAGAACGATTGGGAAAAATCAGGTGCTCCTCCTTCCATTAATGAAGGACCGGAAGCTTTAATCAACCCTTCCGGAAATTTATTCCTTACCTTTTCCGCCAGCGGTTGCTGGACGGATCAATATGGGCTTGGATTGCTGAGTCTTAAGGATGGTGGCGATCCGTTACATCCAAACGACTGGAACAAATCTGCCAGTCCGGTATTTAACAGTTCTCCTTCAGGGAATGCATTTGCCCCGGGTCACAACGGATTTTTTATATCAAGGGATGGTAAAGAAGACTGGATCATTTACCATGCAAACAATCAGGCAGTCCAGGGTTGCGGAAATAACCGGAACCCACGAATACAAAAATTTTCCTGGAATCCGGATGGTAGCCCTAACTTCGGCATTCCGGCAAATATTAATCTTCCACTCCATAAACCGGGTGGTGAATAGAAAATTTACGATTGTGAAAAGAATTTTATTTATCATTCTTGCTATTTTTAGTTTGAGTCCTGAATATGCACAGAATGCCCGTCCGGTTTGGACAAAAGAAACGGCAAATCAGTGGTATGCGAAACAAGGTTGGCTCAGGGGCTGTGATTTTATTCCCAGCACAGCAATCAACCAACTCGAGATGTGGCAGGCGGAAACTTTTGACACGGCCAGCATTTCCCGGGAATTGGGGTATGCATCCTCCATCGGGTTGAATTGTATGCGCGTTTTCCTGCACCACCTGGCCTGGCAGGAAGATCCGGAAGGGTTTAAAAACCGCATTGGTCAGTATCTTACTATTGCAAACGCCCATCACATAAAAACTATTTTTGTTTTTTTTGATGATTGCTGGAATGAAACCTATCATGCTGGAAAACAACCCGACCCAAAACCGGGTATTCACAATTCAGGATGGTTGCGTGATCCGGGTAAACTGCTTTACGATGAACCGGCTTTAAAAGATACACTGGAAAAATATGTGAAAGACGTTTTGAGCACGTTTAAAAAGGATGACAGAATCCTCTTGTGGGATTTGTATAATGAACCCGGTAATTCCGGTTATAAAAATAAGAGCATGCCGTTGCTCGAACATATTTTTCATTGGGTACGGCAGGTCAATCCCTCCCAACCTGTAAGCGTTGCTGTCTGGAATAAGGATCTGGCTGACTTCAACCGGTATCAACTGGCTCAATCAGATATTATTACTTACCATGATTATCAGGATGAAGCCGCGCATCAGCAAACGATTGATTCTTTAAAGAAATATGGTCGGCCACTAATCTGTTCTGAGTATATGGCGCGACCAAGGAACAGTACATTTTTTAATATCATGCCCATGCTGAAAAAGGAACAGGTTGGTGCCATCAACTGGGGGCTGGTTGCAGGAAAAACCAATACCAAATATGCCTGGGATACAGCTATGCCTGATGGTGCAGAGCCAAAAATATGGTTCCATGAAATATTCAGACCAGATGGAACTCCATATGATAAAAAAGAAACAGATTTGATTAAAACCTTAACAGGTACGCATTAAAGTTCCCAGCCGAAAGAAGCAAGCATCCTGCTGGTAGTTGCATAGTCTTTGTGAATGATTCCACGGATGCCAAGACCATCTGCTACCTGCACAAACATGGGTCTGTCTTCGATATAAATAACTTTCTCCGGTGTTACCTGGGCAATGTCCAACGCCACTTTGAAAATATCTGCATCGGGTTTTCTAAAATGGACGAAACTCGAGGAAATGAAAAAATCAACAAACTCATTGAGCTTGAAAGTCTGTATCCGGTAATTATTCAATTCCCTGCCTTCATTACTGACAACGGCAATTTTAATTCCATATTTTTCTTTGATTCCACGGATGAGCTTCAGCATATCCGGAAAAGGTTTGGATTGATCGAACATGAATTTTCGGAAATCGGCAGGACTGAAATTTCTTTTTTTATAAAAGACAAGCCGTTTGAGATATTCATCCAGCGAAATCTTTCCGGATTCATAAGTATCAAAAGTGAGATGGTGTCTTTCTTCTGTTTCCACCGGATCTAAATTAAATTTTTTAATGGCTTTGATCCGTCCGTTTCTATCCCAGCCATTCGTTAGCATCACACCGCCAACATCTGTAAAAATAGTGGTGGGCGCAAGCTGCTTTGTTTTAATCATGCAACCGTAATTTGTTTTTCGAGGTAAACATCCTGAATGCCGTTCAGCAATTGAACTCCTTCTTCGAACGGACGTTGAAAAGCTTTTCTTCCGGATATCATGCCCGAACCGCCGGCGCGTTTGTTAATCACCGCCGTGCGAACAGCTTCCATCAGGTCTTTGTCGCCTTCCGATGCACCACCGGAATTTATCAGGCCTGCACGGCCGGAAAAACCATTCAATACCTGGTAGCGGCAAAGATCGATTGGATGATCTGTAGAAAGTTCGGTGTACATTCTCTCATCCAGTTTTCCATAATGGCTGTCACCCATATTCAGTGCCTTATAGCCGCCATTGAGTTCGGGTAATTTTTGTTTGAGAATATCCGCCTGTATAGTTGCCCCGAGATAATTAGCCTGTCCGGTAAGATCTGCAGAAGCATGATAATCCTTTCCATCTTTCACAAACGCTTTGTTACGCAGATAGCACCAGAGTACAGTGGCCATACCCAACTGGTGAGCCTCATCAAAAGCCAGGGCAATCTGGGTGATCTGCCGGTCAGATTCTTCCGAGCCAAAATAAATAGTTGCGCCGATGGCAGCTGCGCCCATATTCCAGGCATCTTTTACGGAACCAAAAAGAATCTGATCGAATTTATTCGGGTAGGTGAGTAGCTCATTGTGATTGATCTTCACGATAAACGGAATGCGATGCGCATATTTCCGAGCCACCATGCCGAGTATACCGAAGGTGCTTGCTACCGCATTGCAGCCAGCTTCCAGGGCCAGTCGTACAATATTCTCCGGGTCGAAATACATTGGATTTTTTGCGAAAGAAGCGCCCGCACTATGCTCTACACCCTGGTCCACCGGAAGAATGGAAAGATATCCGGTGCCGGAGAGCCTTCCGGTATTAAACATCTGTTGCAGACTTCTCAGCGTTTGCAAATTCCGGTTGGAATGACTCCATACTTCTGTACTAAAATGAGGCGAAGGAAGCTGGAGTGCCGACCTGGGAACTTTTTTACAGGTATGGGTAAAAAGATCTTCATTTTCTTTACCCAATAAATCAGTTATTTGCTGGTAGGTCATAATAAAATAGGAGAGCCTAAAATTAACACATCCGGCATCAACCCGGTTTTCTTTTTACAACAAAGCCGCAATTAAAATGTTAATGATGCAAAAGGAATTCCATGATCAGGCTCAGCATACTTGACCAATCCATCGTTCCAAAAGGATCTACCGCTTCAGCGGCTATAGCAAATACTATACAACTGGTTAAGCTTGCAGAAGCTTCGGGATATCATCGTTTTTGGGTTTCTGAACACCACAATTCACCTATGATTGCCGGATCAGCGCCGGAATTACTCATGGTGAGGCTTGCCAATGAAACCCGTTCCATCCGGATCGGATCGGGCGGTATTATGCTTCCCAATCACAGCGCGCTGAAAGTAGCGGAGAACTTCCGCTTATTGGAAACCATGTATCCGGGCAGAATTGATCTGGGCATGGGGAGGGCGCCGGGAGGAGATCGCATCACGGCTGCCATGCTCAATCCTGCCAATAATTTTCTGGAAGAATCTTATCTGCAACAACTCGAATACCTGCAGGCTTTTTTTCATGATGAGGCTGCAACGCAATATGGTCCTTTACTGGCGGTTCCACAAATAACGTCCGTTCCTTCTCCCTGGATACTAAGCTCAAGTGGAGGAAGCGCTTCTATTGCAGCAAAATTGGGGATGGGTATGGCTGTAGCCCGTTTCATCAATGGATTTGCCGGCCGGGAAATTGTGGAAAGATATAACGAGACCTTCCGGCCATCCCGTGAGTTCGCAGAACCACAGACCCTGCTGGCTATCTCTGTGTTGTGTGCCGATACGCCGGGAAAGGCGAACCAGTTGCGTAAACTGGCTGATTATACGTTGTTGCAATTTGAAAAAGGAAATTTCCAGGAGATGAGCCGCTATGAAGATATTCAGGATTATGTTTTTTCGCCGGCTGAATTAGAAAGGATCCGGTACAACAGCGGCCGAATTGTTTCCGGTACCCCGGATGAGGTAAAGCAACAATTGAATGATCTTGCCGCAGACCTGGGTGTAAATGAAATTATGGTTACTTGTATGACCCATTCCCAGGATGACCGCATCCGGTCCTTTGAACTGCTGGCAGAAGCATTTGAATTAAAGCAATTGACAGTGGATAATGGGTTAATTTTTAACTCTCCATTTTCAATTCTCCATTCCGTTGAAGATACTTTTTCAGATTGATCAGCAATACGCTCAATAAAATCACAAATAATCCCGTCAATTGAAGTAAGCTGATATGTTCTGAACCCAGGTAGACGCCTAATAATACCGCTACCACCGGATTCACATAGGCATAGGTGCTTACCTGTGCCGGTGATCGCACCTGCATAAGCCATACATAACAACTGTAACCCAGGATAGATCCGAAGATGATCAGATAGCAAAGAGATGCCCAGGCGTTGAAAGAAACCTGGGTTAATTGGAAAGAACGGAATTCATTTTTTACAAACGCGCCCAACAGAAAATAGATCCCTGCAAAAAACATCTGCCAGGTAGTATTTACCACTGCCGGGAATTCGGGTTTACTGTATTTCGCATATAATGATCCGATTACCCAGCTCATGGAACCAATGGTCAGTGAAATAAACGCGAGGATCTGGTAATGATTCGTATTGGCTTTTATAGACGTAATATTTTCTGAGAACAACAGGATAATCCCGATTATCCCCATGGCCAGTCCGGCCAGGATGGATTTACTTCCAAAATTTTCTTTCCAGTGTAGCTTGTCATATAGTACAAACCAGATGGGAGCAGCGGATACAATTATAGCTGCCCAGGCACTGCTTACATATTGTTCTACATAAATCACTACGCCGTTTCCGATAAACAAAATAAAAAATCCACTTATGGCAGCTATTTTCATAGCCCTCCATTCCACTAGTTTTTCTTTTTTGATCAGCGCCCAGATCATCAGGAGCAATCCTGCAGTAATAAAACGAATAGCGCCCAGCAGCAGGGGAGGAAAACCGCTCAGGGCATGACGGATAAAAAAATAAGTTGATCCCCACACAATGTATACGGTAATAAATGCAAGAATAACGGAACTTGAACGGGGTATTTTGGAATGGCTATTGTTCATTACAAAAATAAATCGGGTTGCAAAGCTCCGCCAGGCGTAATAGCGTAGGAGGTAAGATCGGTAATACCTGATTCCCGGAGCACTTCTTCATCCAGGTAGGAATTTCCGGAATGGGTTTTTGCGTCCCGCTGGAGAATATAAAAAGCAGCATCAGCCATAATTTCCGGCTTGCGGCTTCGACGGACGAGTTCCTCTCCTCCTAGTAAATTTTTCACTGCAGCTGTGGCGATGGTGGTAGCCGGCCAGAGTGTATTGGATGCGATCCCTTCTTTTTTAAATTCTTCAGCCCAGGCTTTCGCCATCAGACTCATATTGTATTTGCTTAACGTATAAGCCAAATGAGGTTTGAACCATTTCATGTTCAGGTTCAACGGTGGAGATAAAGTGAGGATATGGGGATTTACGGATGCTTTCAGCAAGGGGTATGCAAATTTCGTCATCATAAACGTACCCCTTACATTGATATCAAACATCAGGTCAAACCGCTTTGGCTCCAGTAGTACCGTATTACTCAGGTTAATGGCAGATGCGTTGTTGATGAGTATATCCATTCCCCCGAAAGCTGCATTTGTCTTTTCCATTACCTCCTGGATGAGTTTCTCGTCCCGGATATCGCAGAATACCGGAAGGGCTTTTCCACCTGCGGCTTCCACTTCTTTTGCGGTGGCAAAAATGGTACCTCCCAACCGGCCATCTTCGGTGGTAGATTTTGCAGCAATCACAACATTCGCGCCTTCGGAAGCCAGTTTCAG
>JAYVXJ010000249.1:0-7039 GCA_043785285.1 Chitinophagaceae bacterium | reverse complement strand
TTCTGTGAAAAATTCGAGTATTTCGACGCTTACTAATGATGCTGGATCCTATCTTATTAATGTTCCTGCTCCTGGTTCTATTCTTGTGGTTTCATTTGTCGGAATGAAAAGCCTGGAGCAGGCTGTTCATGGCGCTGGGGTTTTAAATTTAAACTTAAATCCCGCTGGTTCCGACATGGGAGAAGTTGTTGTAATCGGTTACGGAAGCCTTACAAAACGTAATTTAACGACTGCCGTATCAACGGTAAGCGCTAAAACTATTGAAACGCTTCCTGTTTATAGTCTCGACCAGGCTTTGCAGGGAACTGCTCCAGGTGTTATTGTGGCCCAAACCTCCGGCTCACCTGGTGCTGCATTGACTGTGCGCATTAGGGGTACCAGTACGGTTGGGACTACCCAGCCCCTTTATATTGTAGACGGAATGCAGGTCCCGAATATCAATTATCTGAATTCCTTCGACATTGATAACATTTCTGTCTTAAAAGACGCAGCATCTGCAGCGATTTATGGATCCAGGGGCGGCAATGGTGTTGTCTTAATCCAAACAAAGCAAGGCAAAAGAAGCATGGCAGGCCCTGCTATTAATTTTGACGGTTATTACGGTATTCAAAACCTAGGTCATACGCCTGACTTAATGAATAGGGATCAATATATAACGTATTTTAATCAATATGCTAATAAGCCTGGAAGCAATGTGAAACCGATTTCGGATGCTGACAAGCAAAAACTACCCAACACAAATTGGATCAACAAAGTATTTGAAAAAAATGCCCCAATATATAACGGCATACTATCGCTCGCCAATGGAGGAGATAAGTATTCCTATTATATTTCAGGAAGTGAATTCAAACAAAACGGAATGGTTGGAGGTAAGGAAGGCAAATCTGACTACGAAAGGAGAAACCTTAAACTTAATTTCGAATTTGACCCTTTCAGTAATTTAAATATCAGCGTAGGCGCAAACCTAGTCCGGCAAGAGAGAAATTACCTTTTTGAAAATACGGCAGGAACGGGTGTGGCGCTGATGAATTATGTTGAGGGATTACCCGCTATTTATCCAGCCTTTGATTCAAGTAATTCGAAGATACCATTTAATATGGGCGATCTGTCAAAGCCTATTACAGTAAATGGGGTAACAGTGCCTGCAGTTGGAGCAATTACCAATCCATTTCTTTCTCTGTTGGTAACTAATAACAGAACTATCTTTCAGAACAAGACATTTAACGGGGCAATTACCTGGAAACCTATCAGCAATCTGGAAATTTCCACTTCGTATGATTATTACCAGGAATTGGCAAATGATAAAAACTTTACGCCTCAATTTGATTATAGACCATCACAAAACTTCTACAACTTAAATGCGACTTTAACAGAGACTAACTACACGAATTCGTATTCGCAGTGGGAAGGATACGCAAAATACCGGTTTAAAGATTTTGGAAATAGCAAACTGGATATACTGGGCGGCTTCACTGTTTTGCAGTCTTCAGGAAGTAGCACCAATCTCTCCGGCGCCGGATTTTTCGTGAATGATTTTAAGTCTGTCAATTTCGCACTGATCAGAGATCCGACTAAAATTGTCAATGCACTGCCTCAAGCCTTTGAAACCGGATTACTTTCCTTTTATGGACGGGTAAATTATAGCCACAAGGAAAAATATTTATTGGCAGCCACCATCCGAAGTGATGCTTCTTCTCTTTTCGGTAAGTCCAACAGAACCGCGATATTTCCATCCGTTTCAGCGGGATGGGTGATTTCTGAAGAATCATTTTTACATGATTCCAAGTGGCTCAATATGATGAAACTTAGGGCCAGCTGGGGTATTAATGGTAATAATTTCATCAATCCGTATCAATACAGTACTGTCGTCAATCCGAATTCAGGTCCTTCATTTGGCGGGTTAAATACGGCCGGGATCAGTATTCCATACCTCGCTAACCCGGATGTGAAATGGGAACAATCCGCACAGACAGATATTGGGCTGGACCTGAATTTGTTCAATAATGCATTAGGTTTAACTGTCGATTACTACAATAAGAAAAATTCCGGTGTGCTGATTCCGATTGGTACCCCGATTTATACGGGATATGCGTCAGCGGCTGCGAACGTGGCAGACATTAACAATAGCGGATTGGAATTCCTTCTTTCCTACCGGAAGAGATATTCAAAATCATTTTCCTGGAATATCTCTGTTAATATGGGATATAATAAAAATGAAACCACAGGACAGGGTCAGAATGGACAACCTATTTCCGGGGGTAATATCGGATACATTTTTGCAGATCCTATTACCCGCACTTATATAGGTCATCCTGTTGCAAGTTTCTATGGTTATAAGGTCGATAAAATCGATCAAAACGGGAACCTTATATTCCGGGATTTGAATAAGGATGGAAAAATTGATGATAACGATAAGACCTACCTGGGAAGCGGTCTTCCTGATTTAACGTATGGGGCAACCTTAGGTGCCGAATATAAGGGATTTGACTTTAGTGCTTTTATATACGGATCCTACGGTAATAAAATATATGATGCAACAGTGCGGCTGGATGCCAGTTATTCCAACAGGCCTGTATCTTACCTGAATCCGAGTGCCCCAGCAAACGTTTTGGGCAACGGCGGAACGGGTACTTCGCAAACCCAGGTTTCCGATTATTATGTAAAAGATGCTTCTTTCGCTAAATTAAAGACACTTACTCTTGGCTACAGCTTGCCGCATTCCTTGCTGAACCATATTCGTCTCTCAAGAGTAAGAGTTTATATTACCGGTCAAAACCTTTTTGTCAGCACCAAATATAGAGGGATAGATCCGGAAATTGGGCAAGCTTCTTCGTCAAACACTCTTGATGTTGGTATTGATCGTGGATTCTATCCACAGCCTGTTATGTTTCTATTTGGGTTGCAAGTCAAATTTTAATTACAAGAAAAAAGCTTACATATGAAAAGTATTTCATTGAAAAAAAACGGCGTCTTACTGCAAAGACTAATACTGCTATGTTTTATTTTTTCGTCCTGCAATAAAGATGCGCTCCTTAATAAAAACCCGATTACGTCCCTGAATAGTACGAACGCCTTAATTACTGAATCGGATTATACCGCACTGACCAGTTCCTGTTATGATCCGATCCAATGGCAGGTGATTAGCGGACCCCAGACCCATATCTTTCCTGTCATGTTTCAGGATATCCGTGCAGATAATTGTCTTTCCCAGTGGGCTTCTTATTGGACGAATGGAGCAGTATTTGATGACCTTCGTCTGATTCAATCCAATAATACCAATATTGCTGAGTTGTGGAAGAAATGGTTTACAGCCATTGCGCGCGCAAATGCAGCCATGCATTCTGATTCTACATTCAAGGGTTTTGTTACTGATAGTTTGCAGGCAAGATTGATCGCAGAGGCAAAATTTGTGCGCGCTTTTGCTTATTTTCAATTGGTGATTAATTTTGGCGACGTTCCACTCATCACAACATATATTGGAAGTACCAGCGCTAACGTTATTTATCCAAGAAGCCCTGCAGCAGCAGTTTATGCACAAATACAAAGCGACTTACTAGCAGCGGCCCCAGTATTACCACTTTCTTATAATGGAGCAGATGCCGGTCGGGCGACTAGTGGAGCGGCATATACCTTATTGGCAAAAGCGAGCCTTTATCAGAAAAATTATCCTGATGCCAGGAAATATTGTGAAATGGTAGTGAATTCCGGCCAATATAGTCTGGAGGCAAATTTTGCAGATAACTTTAGCCAGGACCATGAATATAATAAGGAGTCCATATTTCAAATCGGATATATCTCCGGCATCTATAATAAACCTTTCGAATCAACGGATGCTTATGCAAATCAGGGTTCTGCATCCTACAAAATGTTTGGATTCATACCGGCAGGCACAGGTGCTTTTGGGAATTGTGTTCCCAGACAGGCCCTGATCGATCTGTATGATAATGCGGATACCAGAAAGGACGCTACGGTTATTATTCCAACTACGTTTCTTCCCGACATTGCACCCTCACCTGGCAAGACCGCTTACGATGCCGGCACCCAGTTTTATCATTATTATTGGACCCAGCCAGACGCCCTGATATCCCAGGCATCGGTAAGAAAATATTATATTCCCCAATCAACAGCTTTATCCCTTACCAACATGGGTAGTGACGGCTTGAATGAAAATATTTTAAGATATTCAGATGTGCTTTTGATGCATGCGGAAGCATCCGTTATGGGTGCCGGTGGGAATGGCTTAGGTTCACTGAACCAGGTGATTCAAAGAGCTTTTGGAAATAATGCACACAATCTGGCAATTTATACATTGGATGACGTTAAGTTACAAAGACGCCTTGAGCTGGCTACTGAAGGATGGGATCGCTTTACGGATCTGGTCCGCTGGGGGGATGCTGTGACAGCACTTGCATTTAAACATTTTACTCCTGGGAGAGATGAATTATTACCAATTCCGCAATCAGAGATTGACCTGGTCGGGAAAAATGTACTAACGCAAAATCCGGGATATTAATTTATTTTAGTTTAACCAAGCATAAAGACCACGGTTTTCTAACCGGGGTTTTTCTTTTGACTTCTTGGATGAGATATTTTTCAATTCAGATTTTTTAATAAATGCTAATATTAGGGATTGATTTAGGCACTTCATTTTTAAAAGTCTGTATTTATGATGCAGACAGCGTTAAAGTTGTAACATCCATTCAATATCCAAATACTGAAGTTCAAATTATTTCTAAAAGGCCTGGGTGGGCAGAACAGCCGCCTGAAACATGGTGGGAAAACACGACCTGTGCTATTAAAAAAGCACATGAAACCAAATTATATCACCCAAAGGATATTCGGGCAATTGGTATTTCATATCAAATGCACGGACTGGTGCTTGAAATTCTACGGATCCCGGAGATCTTTTTCATGCACATATTGGGGAAATGGATTCTTTTGCAAGAGCCCTTTTAGTCGCGGATGATGTCTTTAAAAAATCGGAATTTGTAAAGTTAAGATCAACCCGCTATGCCTCTTTTGATAGTGGCAGCGGGAAGGAATTTGAGGACGGAAAATTATCACTTGATGATCTCAGGAATATAGCTCAAACGAATGCAGAACCTGCATTGTCAAGTGGCAGGCAGGAATATTTTGAAAATTTGATCAATCGTTTTATTTAATTAATTTTTACAACTGGCAATGTATAAACAGCGCATTTATATCATATCTATCGCTTTTGTAGCCGCAATCGGTGGATTCCTGCTGGGTTTTGACGGTTCCGTGGTTTCGGGCGCAATCCCATTTTACAAATCTGTTTTTGGGTTAATAGACGGTTCGTTTATGCTGGGTTTTTCGGTTTCCTGTATTATTTGGGGAGCGATCATCGGGAATTTACTCGCAGGTCCTTTAAGTGATAAAATTGGCCGGAAGCCATCCCTGCTGTTATCTGCGATATTATTTATGGCAACCGGATTATTTTGCGCGTTTGCAAACAGTATCATAGTGTTCATTATTGGTAGAATAATCGGCGGCTTGGGCGTTGGGATTGCGATTTTGGTTGCCCCGGTTTATATTGCCGAAATAGCGCCTGCAAAGAAAAGGGGGTGGCTTGTTTCTTTCAATCAACTACTGATCGTCATCGGCTTATCAACGGCTTATTTCTCCAACTACTTCATTTTAAAAACAGTTCATAATCCTTTAATTAATTGGCGCTGGATGTTGGGATTTGAAACCATTCCGGCTGTTGTATATTTTATTGCAGTATTGTTTATTCCTGAAAGCCCGCGCTGGCTTATTGTACACGGCCGGGATAATAAGGCCTTGCAGGTATTAGCAAAAGTGGAAGGAGAGGAGTATGCCCGGATTGAATTCAGTGAGATAAAAAAAGCCATAGGGTCCGTAAAAAAAATAGGTATTACTGAACAACTGAAAAAATTGTTTACAAAGCAGATGAAGCGTGTTTTGGTAATCGGATTTGGTTTAGGAATACTGCAACAGTTTTCAGGAATCAATGCGATTTTATATTACGCTCCGATGGTGTTTGAATCTGCGGGAGGAGGGAGGGATGCTGCGTTTATGCAGGCCATCGTACTGGGTGTAGTTTTTGTTGTAATGACTGTTGTATCTATGTTTTTAATTGACCGGATTGGCCGTAAGCCATTGTTATATGCCGGCGTGGGTATTATGGCATTATCCTTAACGACTACCGGTTTTTTATTTAAAAATGCGCATTATAAACTTAACCAGGACCAGATAACAACAGCGGCTAGTATAGTATGTCAGGGTGGTTTGACTAAGAAAGCGCATAATTTGAAGGATACAGAAATGCATACAGATCAAAAAGTGCTTTTTATCGAAAGACTATTGCCTTTGCAAAATCAAACTTTTGCAGATGAAACTGATTTTTTTAGCGCACTAAAATTAGCTTTAAAAGGAACGTCGGTTAACAGTGAATTTTATAAAACTATATTTCTTAAACAAGGAATTCAGATCAACTCCTTTTTCGTTTTGATCAGTATTTTGGGATTTATAGCAGGGTTCTCTATTTCCCTCGGTCCCGTCGTGTGGACGGTATTGTCAGAAATATTTCCGAATAACCTACGAAGTCTTGCCATATCCATTGTAGGTGCTGCAAACGCTATAGCCAGTTTTATTGTTGCCACATTTTTCCCGATTCAATTAGATAGGTTTGGGAGCAGTGGGACCTATTTTATTTATGCCGGATTTATGTATTTCTGTTTATGGTTTGTGTGGAAATATGTAGTGGAGACAAAAGGAAAAACATTGGAGCAACTGGAAAAAGTATTTATATGAGCGTAATTGTAAATCCCATACTGAAAGGGTTTAATCCGGATCCATCCATTATAAGGGTGGGGGAAGACTATTATATTGCCACGTCCACTTTTGAGTGGTTTCCCGGTGTACAAATATATCACTCAAGAGATTTTCGGAATTGGAAGTTAATTTCAAGGCCTCTGAACAGATTGTCACAACTTGATATGAAAGGTGTGCCTGATTCCTGTGGCGTTTGGGCTCCCTGTCTAAGTTACTCTAAAGG